>WAJX01000242.1 GCA_015523665.1 Ferroglobus sp. | reverse complement strand
TTACATCCCTCAACTGCATTGTTGTAAGCTGTCTTGAATGCATCCCAATCTTTTGCATCTATGGCTTTGTCAAGTGGATCAAGATATATTTCCTCGAATGATTCAAGCATAGGTGTAATGTTAGGTCTTGTTGTCTCTCCAACTTCTTGTACCTCTCTTCCTTCCTTCAATTGATATCTCGCAAGATCCCAGTTTACCCTCTTCAGCAGCTACATACATTCTATAAAATCTTATACTATACTCCATCATTACAGTCCCAAGACCCGGTTGAATTTCTGCTATTTGTTCAAGTGATATGTTTCCATGTTTTGTCTTTACAACAATTTCACTTGACTCAATACTTGGTTTTAATGATGGTTGCGGTGTTGTAGTTTTAGAGGGCTGTGCACATCCAATAATTAAAATTGCACTAATTGCTAGATTCAATTACAAAATTTTCTTATATGACATAATTTTCACCAATTTTTTTATTATTTACTTTATTATTAATAATTTTTTTCTATTTTTTACAATAATTACATGTTTTTGTACGATATTCAAATCATTCTCATGACAAATTTTATTTTCAATCATTATTAGGTTAGCTTTAACAGAAAAAAATTAACAGCTTACAGAGTTGTAGCTGAAAGAGCATTTGATGAGGTTGTGTATAACAGATTAAATTAGATGATAGAAATAAAGAATTATTAAAAAAGGTCAACGTCCTATACTCTTAAGCTTAGTTCTATTTTGGTTTTGATAGGGTTAATTAAATTTTTAATTTTCAGTTATTGTATAACTGTTATTATATAATACCTTCCAAGATTGTGCAATCTGCAATACTCTTTAGGATTATACTCATTCTGTTTGAATTTTAATTCTTGGAGAGTAAACACCTTCAACTTCTTTAAACCTCTTTTCATTCAATAAATGTATATTTATTCTGTAATCATCAGTTAGCTTTTTAACAATAATGGAATACCAGTCAAAACTGTACTTCCTTGGAATTCTATCGGATATTATAAGTATGTCTAAATCAGAGGAGAGTTTATGCTCTTTTCTGGCATAACTACCAACAATATAAACATCACAAATACCAAATATTTCCTTAGCTCTTCTAGCAACATCTTTTGCAATCTCATCGACTCTCTCAAAAAACTCCCTATTTTTTTCAAGAAGCTTGTAGTATTCTATCATTACAACACCTCTTTAAATCTTTTTGCAAGCTCTAAAGATTCCTTTGCAATTCTTTCGCTGTATTCAACATCTAAATATCTAGATGCTATGTAAGATAGCTCAATCTCTCTGAAAGTATCTAAATTCTCCCTATACAATTTAATAAGATTCTCGTCTTTTATTATCTCAAAAAGTAATTTTAAGCTGTGAGTTTTTGGAAATTCACCGTAATTTTTGTAAATGATATATTTCAAGGATAACTGAAAAAATTGTTCAATAAAAAACATCGTCATATTGTAGTCTTTTTTGTTAAAACTCTCTTCCGCTTCACTCAAAAACTTCAAAGCATTCTTTTTGAGAAATTCCATAAGATGTTTCTTTTACTAAAGTTTTATATTGCTTGCTGATAGTCATGCTATTCATTTAACTACCCACATTAATGAAAATTGGCATTATACTTGGTTTTTTGAGAGAAAAATAGAGAGATTAGAAAAGCTTAACGATTTAAAGAGTTCAGATGTTGTCTGAACTAAAAATAAGAGTTAATTTTTATTTAGGTTGATTTATAGTATAAATCAAATTCATGATATATTCAAAAATTTAATTCTAAAATAAAATTTTATTTAAACTGAAGATGTAAAGTGATAGATATATATTTTATTTAATTTAAAAACATTTTGATTGAAAGTGAATGCAACACTACATTTACAACATCCTGAGATTCAGCAGAACATGTAAAAGGTTAATTAGGTATGTAGTATATATGATGTAGGGAATATACTGTATTTTTTATCATCATCCTTTATTTTAGGGAATTTGATATAATCCTTAATGGGTTGATAAATACGTTTGGAACATTACTAAAAATTAGAACGAAAAATTCCCATCAAAAACTAATGATAAAGAGCAACCAAAACATTAGGGTTTTCTAGCTCTTTTCATAATCTCTTGAAGCTTACTTTGAACTTTCATTAAAACATCTGTAAGCTTTTTATTCTCCTCTTTAAGATCCCTAATCTTACTCTCTAGCCTCATTCTTTCTCTTTCAAGCTCTTCAATTCTTTTCTTAAGTTTAGCAATTTTCTCATCTCTAACATACTTCCAAGCATACTCGATAAACTTCTCCCAAAATCTGATTTCTGATGTTGAAAATCTCTTAAATCCTTTCTCATTGCCGGACTTGTAAGATTCCCACAAGAGATCTTTCTTTTCATCTGAAATGTTGCTCCTATTTATTATTAGCATTACCAAAAGATCATCGAAATATCTCGTCTCATCTTCTCTTTTCCCTTTGACCAAATATTCAAGATACTTCCATCCCTGACTTGAGATTGAATACCTGTATTCGTATCCTCTGAAGCAAATCTTCCCCTTCTTTGTTTTGCATTTCCTCTTCACCCTTCTCCTCTTCAAAAAGCCCATCGCATAGAGTCTTCTTAGATCGTTTGAAATCAACTTTATTTTAAACCTGGGTAGAAATACGGAAAGCTTTGGGGAGTATTTTTGTGATATTGGTAAGTACATTCGTCATAACATTGCTTAAC
>WAJX01000241.1 GCA_015523665.1 Ferroglobus sp. | reverse complement strand
TATGAAATCTTATCTCTACTTTTTATACCTTCTTTAAAAGTCTCTGCAAGTCCACTCCAGAGGGGATTAAGTCTCAATATTAGATGAAACATAACCTGCTTTGCTATAACTTGTGATAGTATTATTGCAATGAAAAGATTGTTAGTTGGTATTTTACTAAATAAGTAGAAAATTATAATGAGGTATATCGTCACAACAACAACAGCTCCAACTCCACTTTCTCTATCTTTTAGAGCTTTTAACTTCTTATGCTTTGGAGCAAAAAGAGAGTCTGAGAAGTCTGCCAATCCATCAATATGGTTTATTCCTTCAATTGCTATGTATGCTACAAATGACAACTCTTTAACCCCAGCTTTTATAAAGAATAATACTATTAGGGAGATTAAAGCTCCGACAAAAAAACCCGATATGGGCATCAACCATAAGTTTGAGATAAATTCTCTAAACTCCCTTTCTTCAGCTCCTAAAGGGAGTGTAGTAAAAAAGGCTAAGGATCCTAATAAAGCTCTCACACTACACCGACGTTAAATTAGGTTAAAAATCTTTATACTTTCATCTAAACCTTTTTATTTCCTGGGGATAAGTTAATTTATGAGCCTTTCTGGGAATATGGTTAAGGTGTTAGAACTTCTTTCGAGAGAAAAAAGTAAAATTAAAGAAATCTCAAAACATATCAGACTTCCTGAAAGTGTTGTTAAGAGTGTTGTAGAAGTTCTTACAGATAGGGGATATGTGAGGTTAAATGGGGATGATGTAGAGATAACTGAAAAAGGAATTAAATATCTTGAAGAGATAAAGAAGATTTGAAAAAGCATGATAGTGGAGTATGAAGTTGGCGATGAAAAAGTATTCCTATTGAGGAGAATAGTGGAAATAAGATTTAAAAAAGATATATATGAAAAACTTTTAAAGAAATATCCAAAAGAGTATATAATATCATTTAGTGATCGTAAAAGAATTCTTCATCACACAACTGGTAGGGAACTGATTTATATAACAAAAGAAAGTGGAATTCCACTTTTAGGGCATTCAGCTTTTGGTTTAATAGACAGAGGAACTAATCTGATACAGATCAGGCCGATTACTGGATGTAATTTGAATTGTATTTTTTGTAGCGTCGATGAGGGGAGAAAGAGTGTAACTAAGGTTACAGATTTCATTATAGATCCAGATTATATGATTGATTGGATTAAGAGAGTATCTGAATTTAAAGGAAAGGGGGTGGAGGCACATATTGATGGACAAGCTGAACCGTTTCTATATCCGTATATTATTGAGTTGATTGAAAAAATGAGAGAAATAAAGGAAATAGAAATTATATCTGTTCAAACCAATGGAACACTCTTAAATGAAAAAATGATAGATGAACTTGAAGGGAAAATGGATAGAATAAATCTTAGCATAAGCGCTTTAGATGAAGAGTTGGCAAATAAGATCTATGGATGTAAGTATCCACTTAAAAAAGTAATAGAGGTTGCTGAAAGTATAGCGAATAGTAAGATTGATCTACTCATAGCTCCAGTATGGCTTCCAGGAATAAATGACAGGGAGATAGAAAAAATTGTTGAATTCGCACTTGAAATAGGGGCGGGGAAGAGGTATCCTCCTTTGGGGATTCAGAAATATATTCCATATAGAGGAGGAAGAAAATTAAAGAATATTATGACTTTCAAAGAGTTTTACGATAAGCTTAGAGATCTTGAGAAAGAATATGGAGTTAAACTCATACTCAAACCAAAAGATTTTGGAATTGAAAGGAGGGATAGATACCCGTCTCCGATAACAAGGGGAGATATTATTAGCTCTAGGATAATTTCAAATGGTAGGAATAAGGGAGAAAAAATAACTGTGGCTAAGGGCAGGGTTATTTCTGTTATTACGAATAAGAAAGTGGGAGAATACGTTAAATACAGGATTATAAGAAGTAAGGACGGCATATTTGTGGGTGAGGAAATATGACAAATGATAATGCTTGTATTTTATTGTTGATTTAAAAAATTTAATTTATATAAAAAATTATTAAATAAATTAAAAAATAAAAGTGAAGTGGATGAAGAATTAATGAGGATAAATTTATAAAAAAGAAAAATGAAAAATTTTAATATCATTTGATTAAATTTCACGCTTATGAATATAATTTTACTTGGAGCTCCTGGAGCTGGAAAAGGAACTCAAGCTAAACTTATTGTGGAAAAGTATGGAATTCCTCAGATTTCAACAGGAGATATGCTTAGAGAGGCTGTTGAAAAAGGAACTGAACTTGGAAAAAAGGCTAAAGTATATATGGAGAGAGGGGAATTAGTTCCTGACGATATAGTTATAGGTATTGTTAAAGAGAGGTTATCTGAAGATGATTGCAAAAGAGGCTATATATTAGATGGTTTTCCAAGAACTATAAAGCAGGCTGAAGCACTTGATGAAATTCTACTGAGCATGAGTAGTAAGATAGATGCAGTTATAAATATTAGTGTTTCTGAGGAGGAAATAATTAGAAGAATAGTTTTTAGGAGAGTATGTAGGAGATGTGGAGCTGTTTACAATCTAATATACAATCCTCCTAAGCAAGGTGATATTTGCGATAGATGTGGAGGGGAGTTGTATCAAAGAGATGATGATAAGGAGGAGGTTGTAAGGGAAAGATTAAAAGCTTATAAAGAACAAACTCAACCCCTAAAAGATTATTACTCTAAAAAAGGAATTTTATATAATATAGATGGAGCAAAAAAAATCGATGAAATATTCGAAGACATTCAAAAGATTCTCGAAAACCTTAAAGATTAAATTGTTATTTCTTCTATTTTTGCACCATTCTTTTTTGTCGTTATCCAATTATATATCTTTTCTATTACTTTCTCATTTTTTCTGAGGAAATGATCTCCATTAATAACTCTTACCAACTTCTTTGGAGTTTTTGCTCTTTCAAAAAGTCTCTCAGCACAGGAGTAGGGGATAACGTCATCTTTTGTTCCATGCATTATTAAAACATTTTTCACACGTTTTATTTTCTCTATCGGTTCAATTTCAACAAAATCGTTTATAAATTTCCTTTTAAATTCTTCATAACTGCCCTGTCTCTTATACACATCTCCG
>WAJX01000240.1 GCA_015523665.1 Ferroglobus sp. | reverse complement strand
ACACCTCTATTGAAATCTAACATCTCGTATGAAGATAAAATCGCTTTTCCCGTTGCAAGAAGATTATCATCCTCATCAACAACGATGACTTCATCATTAGCCCTTATATCTTCATCAACATCAGCAACATGCTTTGCAAAGACATTTCCCCCTTTAGCTATGAATTCTGCAACATCTTTGATGACAACTACTCTTAATTTCGGATATGGAAAAACGTCTTTCAATCTCCTCGCCCCCTCAATACTGAGTGTTAACCATCCAGAGTCAGCTTTTAAAGTTGCTATCCTCTTACCATTATCTATAATCTGCCTGATCTTACCGGTATGGGAGATTATAAAACTACAACTTTCTGGAAATAGAGCTTTTCCGGCTCCTTTACCAAATTGATAATCTGCTATAACTCTAACAATCCTTAGATTATCTTCCATATCTTCTCTCCCTCCTTTGAAAATCTCTCAAGCATCTTAAGAAATCAATATACCTAAAATTTTTCCATTCAGTATCGAGAAAGTATAACTCACTGTAAATGCTTTGCCATATAAGAAAATCTGGAATATCATAACCTATTTTAATTATTAAATCTGGAACAGACTTTATCCTCAAATGTTCCTCTATGAGTTTCTCATTAACATCCTCAATACTTATCTCACCTCTACTCACTTTTTTTTCTATACTTTTCAAAGCTGATATCAACTCTTTTCTCCCACTAACTCCAGCGTTAACAACAATTTTTGGTCTTCTTCCGTCCTTTTTTATACTAAAATCTTCAGTCACAATTTCAATTTCACTGTCTATTCCACTGATTACCTTTTTTAAACTTTCAACATCTTTACAGTTAACACAAACAGTAATTTCCTCAACACCAAATTTTTTACACCATCCAAAGAATTCTTCAAATTTTTTCAAATTTGAAATAAGATCCTCAACAACAACCATTATAGATCTGGGGATTTTCCCTCTTAAAACTTCTTTTTCCAACTTTCTCTTATATAGCTCCCTAAACACTCTAAACACTTTGAACATTTTTAAACTCATCTTACTCATCAGGAATATTTATAATTACGGATACTTAGGTTAAGCAGATGAATATCGCTTTAATAATAATCTCACTCCTATCAAAATATTTAAACACCTGGGAGGAAATAGGACTATTATTATCACTTCTAATTCCTTATTCCGTAAAAATTAGAGAGTTTAAGCTTTTCAATACAAATGACGATGAGATGAAATTTGGAACGCTCGCTTTTTCACTCCTCTTTATAATTTCATCAATATACTTGCCTAAGTATGTAATCTTCTCCTCATTATTTCTCTCTTCTCTCCTATCATTCAAATCTGATAGACCGCTGATAAGGTTAGCTTATTATTCAGCTCTTTCAACTGTATTTCTTTTTTACATACCTAATCCTTGGAGCTATGAGATGAGAATTTTAGCATCTCTAACTTCTTCTTTAACTGCTGTTCTTATTGAAGAAGCCGAAGTAGAGGCAAATAAAGGGATAGTAGTTATGATAAGTTCCGGTGTTATCTTCCTAACATTTGACATATATCCAATCTTCGTATCATTCAAGATGCTTTTTATCGCTTTCCTAATAGCATTTTCAATAGGATATATCGCCCTGAGGTTTAATGTAGCTGATTTCACCGGATTGCTTTCTGCAACGATTATAGGTATGCTCACAATACTCTTTAACCCAAAATTCTTCATTCTCCTCATTTCATTCTTTATTTTTGGTTCAGTTGCAACAAAGTTTAAATATGATTTAAAAAAGTCCATCGGCATAGCTGAGCCAGCTGGAGGAGCAAGAGGATACGTAAATGTTTTTGCGAACACTATCCCAGCAGTTTTCTTCGCTTTAAATTACAAATACTTCCAAGATCAAATCTTTTCAGCTCTATTTGCATCCAGCATCGCTGTAGCTTTAGGAGACACCCTCGCAAGTGAAATCGGTCAAACTTCTTTTAAAGCATATATGATAACTAATCTAAGTAAGGTAAAACCCGGAACAGATGGGGCGATTTCTTTTAGAGGAGAATTAGCAGCATTAATTGGATGTTCTATCATCGCTATCTTAGGATACGTGGTCAGAATTTACGGAGTTGATGTGATTTTACCAGTTTTAATCGCTGGTTTTATAGGTGTCCATATTGATAGCTTTTTGGGAGCAACTCTAGAAAAAAGAGGAATTTTGAACAATGCGGGAGTTAATTTCTTCTCCACTCTCTCTGGAGGTGTTTTAGCCTACTTATTTTTAACTACTTATTTTTAAGTGGTTATGCGTAAAATGCATAAAATATAAAATAATAAATACACGAGTTGAATTCAAACTCTTCTAATCAAATACCCCAAACATAACGCAATTATAGCAATTGTAATTTCGAGTCCTGGAATTTCAACAACCTTTGAAAAACTTTTCACGACTCTCTCACTTACACTCTCAATACTTGGTGTAATCTTTATAGTAGGTAGAGTATAATTAACTCTTACAAGCTTTATATTCTCTTTTTCCTCAGCTAAATTCAGTAAGAGTTTTGCAAGTCTTTCAGAAAGCTTATAATATATTAATTTATACACATTTTCAGAAGTTTCTCCGTATTCATAATACGCCACAGCCAATATCGGATTTATAGCTTCTGCTTCTGATAATGCTGATTTTGCGGAAAACCTCGAAGCTTCGATCTTTGAAGTTAAATTCTCAACTCCTATAAGTTCTATTGAAAGAGCAGATTTGACAATACTATCTATTGAAGCAAAAATTGAGCCAGCATAATATTCATCACTCAACAGATCTCTCGCCAATGTTAAACTCTCTTCAGCGGAGCGGTCTCCATTGAGTAGAGTATCTATGCCACCAATCGATCTTGCATAGACTATCAAAGATTCGGCAACACTCAAATATAGTTCAGCTCTCCTCTTTACTTCTTTTTCATCAACTGGGAAGTCTTCTTTTATTTCTGGGAGTAAAGAAAGCCAGCTTTTTGCACTCTCAACTCTCTCTCTCGCAAACGCTAGATTTAATATTGCTTCATTAAAACTCTCTGAAGTTCTAACTTTTTCAATGTATTGTTCTGCTTTCCCTAATCTTTCTTCAGCAGCTCCTATAAGTTGTATTGAAACTATCCCGGGAGTATAATTCTTGATTTCATCTTTCATAACTTCTATCTCATTTCTGATGTACCCTATCTCCCTCTCTATATCTGAATAATCCTTTAACGTTTTTTTATAAATTTCAGCTCTCATGAAAATCTTTGCTGTGAAATATTGACTGGTTGCGGTATAATAATCTCCATTTTTATAACTCTCATTTGCGGTTTGTAATCTCTTATCTATATCCTCCTTGACATCTTTATCTGCCATTTTAACAAATATTCGATACATTTTAAGTGTATCACTCTTCATATTGTCTGCAAGAGATTTCAACAATGTTGAATACTTAGAAATCTCAAACTTTCCAACCTCCCTCTGAATTCCGTATCCAGTATAATATTTTAAAGCCTCATTTACAGTTTCAACTTCAATAACACTCACCCCAAGCTCCTTACCCAACTCTATCAAATCGACTCTCTTTACCTCTGGAGTTATAACTATAAAAGGCCCTTTCTGAACTTTTTTCATTTCATGAATTGTTACAAACCTCTGTCCCTTAGGAATCAGAAATATTTTAGCTCCATTTTCAGCTGCAGCTTTTAATTTATACGGTATTCCTCCAACTGGACCAATAAAACCATCTGGATATATCATACCAGTCATATACACCTCATCACTTAACGTCAGATTTTTAAGAGCTGAAATCGTTGCAATTGTCATAACAGCTCCAGCAGAAGGGCCTCCAACTATGGGGGCATCAGCTTCAATTATATAAAAGAAATCATGTTTAAGAAAATCTTCCCCGATCAAATCGCAGGCGGTTAAGGCTGAAAGTTGAGCACTACCCTGCATATCTATCTCAGTATATGGAGTTGTAGAAACAAAAACTCTACCATCTCCAGGAGTTACAATAACGGTTATATTTATCACAACTCCTCTTTCTTCCCCACTTACAACTGCAACAGCCTTTATACTCTTCTCAACAGCATTTACAAATTGTGCATGAGTTGGAGAGATTAAAGAGATGGCTAAGAGGATAGTAGCTATTAAAAAGATGTGTAAGGGTATTTTCAAAGTTCTCATGGTGATTGATGAATAGCAGGGAAAATAAAATTTACTTAATTTATTAGCCAAACTTCACAAACATAAGAAAATTGTTCTCCATTCTAAAGGAGATTCCAAAAAGAGATTGAAGGTAATGGTTTAAACTGTTTAGGAGTTCGTATGTGTAGGATGAGTGTAGTTATCAGTGAAATTGCCAAGTAAGTATAAGAGGAAAGAGAAATCTAAAGTGTGCTTTATAAAGCAAAAGTTAAAGATTCCAGATCTATTAATAAATGTGATAATCGCATTTTTAAAAATTTAAAATGTAGTTAACCTTCAGCGCACTCTATTACCGCTAAAGTCAGTAGAATGGGAGGTTGTTTAGTTTATTTCATCTAATGATCCAATAATTAATAATAAACAAAACATACAAAGGCTATCGAAAGTTATTTTTTAAAATGAGTAGAGAAAATTTTATGAGGGTGTGTTTAATCGATTTAGAGTCAAAAAAGGTAAGAGATATCAACACCAACTTTAGCAAGAGATTTCTTGGAGGAAAGGCTATAGGTTTTGAACTCTTTGAAAGATATGGAAATGATAATTTCATAGTCTTTTCAGTTGGTTTTCTTACAGGCTTAAGAATGAGTGGAATGGCAAGAAGTGAAGCTGTATTCAAATCACCTCTTACTGGTTTTATAGCCGATTCATCTTGTGGAGGGTTCTTTGGTTCTGAATTGAGAAAAGCTGGTTTTTTGGCAATAGCTATAAGAGGTAAAGCGGAAAAACCATCGATGATAGTTATCGAAGGTGAGGATGTTAGAATCGAAAATGCTGAACATCTCTGGGGAAAGGATTGTTTTCAAACCGAGGATGAAATAAAAAGAGAGCTTGGTAGAAAATTCCAAGTTGCATGTATTGGACAAGCTGGAGAAAATCTTGTCAGATTTGCAAGTATAGAACATGCTAAAGGAAGAGAATTTGGAAGATGTGGAGGAGGAGCTGTTTTGGGAAGTATGAAAATTAAAGCTATAGCTGTTAAAGGAGATAGAGATGTAGAGAACGATATAAAAGATTATGATAATTATTTAGAGCTAAAAGATGAGTTAGAAGAAAAGATTAGAGAGGGAAGCAAAGGACTAACCACTTACGGAACACCGAGGATAATACATCTGGTTAATGAGACTGGAGCTTTGCCAAGCTATTATTGGAGAGATGGAGAGTTTGAAATAGAGAATATATCTCCAGAAACTTTAAAAGAGAAATATTATATCAGAAACAAATCCTGCTATTCATGTGCTGTTGCATGTGGAAAAATCTCAAAAATCGATGGAGAACATGTAGAAGGTCCAGAATACGAAACCCTCTTTGCATTTGGTCCTCTTTGTGGAATAGATGATCCAAAAGTAATATTGAAAGCTAATATGTTATGTGATAAATTTGGTATGGACACAATTTCAGCTGGGAACGTTATTGCTTATCTATTCCATGTAAGGAGTAAGAGTGGGAGATGTTCTTCAAGTTTTGGAGATGGTGAAAGTCTTTTAAATTTGCTTGAGAAGATAGCTTTTAGAAGAGAGATAGGAGATTTATTAGCAGAAGGGGTTGCAAGAGTGTCAAAACATTTTGGCATTGAAGGAGTGCATGTCAAAGGACTTGAACCTCCAGCATATGATCCAAGAGGTCTTTACGGAATGGCTTTGGCTTACTCAGTATGCTATAGAGGGGCCTGTCATATAAAAAATGCGATGTATCTACCAAATTTAACCGGAAGACTGGACAGGCTTAAAGCTGAGGATCAAGCTGAAACTCTCGTTAAACTTGAAAACTTATATGGATTTACAGACTCTCTCGTTATATGCAGGTTTGTCACACTTCCAGTAAGGGGGCCATTAACTGATGAGGATGTTGTAAAGTTATATTCAGTTGTTACTGGAATGAAAATTGATGTTAAAGATGCTTACAAGATTGGAGAAGAAGTGATAAATCTAGCAAGGAGATTAAACTTAAAATTGGGATTAAAGAAGAGAGATGACTACTTACCAGAGTTTTTTTTCAAGAATCCATTAGAAAAGGGAAATTCTAAAGGATATGTTGTTGAACGTAAGAGTTTTGAAAGAATGCTAGATG
>WAJX01000239.1 GCA_015523665.1 Ferroglobus sp. | reverse complement strand
GAATATAGTGGTATAATTTTTGGTCTTGTGATGGGGATAGCGTATGAAAAGATGTATATCCTCTCCTTATTGGCGACAATACTATTCTTTAAGGGATGGGAAGGGCCAATAATACCTATTCTTGGAGACCTAAATTACGCTATATGGCTCTTTGTAAAGTCTGTCATACTTATGTGCATACTCGTCTTAGTGAGATCGATTTATGCTAGGTATAGGTTAGATCAAGCCCTAAAGCTTGGGTGGAGTTCGATATTGGCATTCTCCATTTTCGGACTCTTCTTATCTATGGGGTGGTATTTATGGCAAAATCTGTAAAATCTCCGAAGATGAATCTAATAAGGAGTGTTTTTGGGCATTTAAATGCCATAATTGAAGTTACAAAGGAAGTTGTAATGCCTTCAACGATTACAATTCATTATCCCAGAGAAAGAAGAAAACTTCCAGACAATTTCAGGGGGTTGATACTCTTTGATAAAAATGCATGTATAAATTGCTTTAGATGTTCTCATATATGTCCAGCAAATGCTATTCAGATGTATATAAGAGAAAATAAATATTATCCCGGAATTGATTATACGAAATGTATCTTATGCCATTTTTGTGTCGATTCTTGTCCGACATCTGCTCTAAAACCTTCAAAAATTCATGATGTTGTTTTTAAGAGCTTAGATAATATGGTTGTAAAGCCAGAAGATATGATAAATGAACCTAAAGTTTTAAGAGAAGATTATATAACTGTCGAATACGATTTTGATGAAGATCTAATAATGAGGAGAAGTAAAGTTAAGGAGAAGTTAGTAGTTGAGATTGATAAGCCAGTAAGACCAGATTTTGTTGCTGGAGCAGCTAATCCAGAGAATTGTATAGCATGTAGATTCTGCGTAAATTCATGTCCTCAAAATGCGATAAGTTTTAAACTTGAAGATCAACAAACTATGGTATTTAGCATAGATATCGATAAATGTACGGGATGCCTTATATGTATTCGGAAATGTCCTACAGAAACTCTAAAGGCTTTTAGAAGAGATAAAATAGAGTTGGAGGGGAATTATGAGAGGAGATAAGCAGATAGTAGTTCTTGATCCTAAAAAATATAAATATAATTGGAAAGTAGAAAGACCAGAAAGAGTTGAGAGAAGTAAATATTTTGGTAATTTAAAAACAGTCGTTATAGATTCTGGTATATGCAGTCATTGTGGAACTTGTGCTATTTGTCCAGTTAAAGGAATAATTGTTGAAGATAAACCAGTTGACTTCCCGAACTGGAAAAGATTGTGTATTGATTGTGGTGCATGTATTAGGGTTTGTCCAAGATATACTTACACCCCAATAAGTGGGATTGGAGATTATATAGAAGTTTTTGCTGGAAAGTCTAAGAGGTTTGTTGGACAAGACGGAGCGATGGTTTCAGAGTTTATGGCATCTGCTTTGGAGATGGGAGTAATAGATGTCGCTCTTTTTGTATCGAGAGATGATGAGTTTAGGCCATATGTGGTTCATGTTAAATATAAGGAACAACTTAAAGATACGAGAATTACTGGAACAAAGTATAGCTTCGCTCCGGTAATGCCTGAACTGTATGAGATCGCTAGATATGTTGATGGTATAGGAATTATTGGCACACCATGTATGGTTTCTGGAGTTAGGAAACTTCAGAAAGAAATTCCATTTTATGAAAAGATAAAATTTACAATAGGATTGTTTTGCACTGAGAACTTTTATTATTGGCAACTTAAAGAGTTTCTCGCAGAAAAAGGGGGAGATTTAACTAAAGCGACTAAAACAGACATAAAGAAGGGTGAGTTTATTATTGATTATGCAGATGGTTCAAGCTTTAGAATCTCAGTTAAAGAATTGGAAGAAATAGTTCCCTCTGGATGCAAAGTTTGTCAGGATTTCTCAGCAATTGAAGCTGACGTTAGTATTGGAAGTGTTGGCAGTAAAGATGGATTTTCGAGTGTTATAATTAGAAGCAAAATAGGAAAGGAGGTGTACGATTATATGAATGAAAAAGGCTATATTGAAACTGATGAAGTTAAGATGAGTGTTATTCAAAGATTATGTGAGTATAAAGTTAAGATTCATCCTTATCCGAGATACTAGTTGAATATAAAGGTATTTGACTATATATAAGCTAAATATAATATTGTTTAATTATATTTATAATTATATTTATATTATTTATTATCATTGTTGATTATTATAAATATATTTTATTTTATATATTTTATTTATAATTTATATATTTTTATTGGTTGCAATAAAACGTTAAAATTTAAATTATAATATAGGATAGTTATGATAGCTATGGATGTTATTGATAATCACATATCGAATAGTTAACAAGCTAGCTTGAATGAATTCAGACATAGAATTTAAGAAAATATTAGAAATATTAGACAAAAAAGGTGTTAGAATGATTATCCAAACCAACTATAGGATAATTCTTGCATTTTTTAGCATCTTTTTTATTCTTACTGCATATGCTAATACCATCACACATTTATCTCCTGATAAAATATTGGAAATTGTCAATCAGTCAAAAAAATATTGGAGAATAGGTGATATAAAAGAAAAGAAAGATAAAGTTGAAGTTCAAATATTGATGGATAGTAAAGAAATTTCAAAATTAAAGTTTCCCTATTTTATTTTGAACAACATAGAGTTGGAGGATGCCATAAATTCAACAAAATTTGAGACACCAATATTAAAGGAGAAAAAAGGAAGGCTAATCTATGAAATACCAGTAATATTCAACAACTTGGAAGTTGGTAAAATAATTGTTGATCCGTATACTGGAGAGATCAAGAGTAAAGGTGAGAAGGAAGAGAAACCAAAAGAAAAGAGAGTGAAATTAAAAGGAGGCTCTCCACTCGGACATGCAATAGGCATACTTGGAACCATTTTAATAGTATTTTCACAAATTTATAGCATTAGAAGAAGAGATCTAATTTCTTTTGGTTCAAAAAAATCATGGCTTAAGTTACATTTTTATTTTGGGATTCTTGGTGCGGTTTTAGTGCTTATACATGCAGGTTTTCCATACGAATTTAAGTTTCTAGAGATTAAAAAAGGTTCTTTAGGTGTGCTTACAGCTTATCTAATGATAATAGTAGTTTCTAGTGGATTTGTGGGTAAATTTTTACAAAATAAAAGATACTTTAAAGCTTGGAGGAAACTACATGCACAGCTTGTCACATTATTATTTGCTTTAATATTTTTACACATTATCTTAACTTTCGGGGAAGATTGAATGTTAGCCACTATTCTATAATTATTTTTTATATGAATTTAAGATTTCAGTTAATGTTAAATTAATATAAATAAAAAATTAAAATTACTAGGTAAAAATGATTTAAAGATATGCATAATTGAACAAAAATTGTAAATATCCGATATCGATTTTTATTACAGATGTTTGACCCACAAAAAGTTGTTAGAATTATTATAAGAAATTTAAAAGAAGTTGGCAATCCGTTGGGAATCAAATTGGATACAAAAATTTTAGGTTATAAAGAATCTGGAGAATTTATGCTTTATACTGGTATGTTATACCAAATGAGTCCTTATATAAATAGAATTAATTCGATAATGAAAATATTAGAAAACAGATTCGAGAGAATAGTATTTTTGGCTTATCCGTTTTCAAAACTTCTAAAATCAACTTCTAAGGAGGATTATTATATCGGAATTCTGAGAAAAATATGGGAGATTCTTGAGAAGGTTAAAATAGATTTTTCCTATTATCCTGATATTGACTTCTATTCTGGAGTGATTCTTTATGAGATGGGATGTGATAGAGATTTTGTAGAATACGCTAACACAGTTACTGAGAGATTAGAAGAGAATGGGGTTAAGAAACTCATCACAATTGACCCCCATACAACTTACGCGCTGAAAGTTCTCTATCCTGAGTTTGTTGGTGCCAAATTTAAAGTCAAAAACTATCTGGAATTACTCAACTCTTCATTAGGAATGATGAGAAAAAAGGAAAGAAAAATAGTGTTTCATCACCCATGCTACTATTCAAGATATTTGGGAATAGATAGAGCTATCGATGGAATTATGGAGAAAAATAATATTGATTGCATTAATGTAAGAGATTCCAGAAACTTAACATCTTGTTGTGGAGGAATTGTAGAGTCGATCTCTCCTAGACTTTGCTATGAGATTTCAAAAAATAGGTATAGTCAGCTAAAAGGATTTGGATGTGAAGTGGTAACTGCATGTCCAATTTGTTTAGGAAATTTGAAGAGATTTGGTGAAGTTAAAGATCTGGCTGAAATCTTATATGAGGTTTGTAGGCATGAAAGAGAGAATTAAAAAATTTGTCGAGGCTTTAAGGAAAAACGCTGTTGATGTAATAATAACAAATGATTATAAAAGTATTGTTTCGGAAATGGATGGTTTTGTAAGTCATGCTTTAAGTGCATCACTGGATACTGGTATTATTTTCTTTGGGGGGTTTGAAGAAAAAAGAGATTCTACCTTAGCCAACCACCATATCGCAATTGTGGAAGAAAGGGTGTTATGTGAGAATACAATAGACGCATATAAACTTGCAATTTCTAAATCGAATATTGTCTTTGCTTCATCTTCAGCATCAAAAACAGCAGACGTCGAAGGTAAGTTAATCTGGGGTGTTCATGGCCCAGAGAAGTTTACTGTTGTTATAGTCACTGATGAGGAGATGGTAGATGAAAAATGATTTTTACAAAGCTCTGAAA
>WAJX01000238.1 GCA_015523665.1 Ferroglobus sp. | reverse complement strand
TCCTTATACTATGTGGGAGATCTATATGTTTATGAAACCTGGACTTTATGAGAATGAAAGGAAGTTTATGAAAACTTTTTTACCGATCTCGTATATATTCTTTATCCTTGGGTTAGCTTTAGCTTTATTTGTAATATTGCCAAAGTTGTACGGTGTGACTGTTAGAGAGTATTTTGGTGTAGAACCATACTTGTCTGTAAAAAAAACCATGTATAACTCCTTTAAGGTTTTGATTGTAACAGGTTTTGCGATGCAAATTCCAGTTATTTCGGCGATCGCAACTAGAATTGGTTTACTTGATTCAAAATGGTTAAAAGAAAAAAGGTTAATTGTTTATATTGCAGTATTTATACTTGCTACAAACATAAGCTTTGACATAAGTGGTATAACCCAACTTATAATATTAGGAATGGTAGCGGTGATGTATGAGGTCAGCATTCTTGTATCGAAAATAACAGAAAAAGGAGATAAGAGTGATGAAAAGGTGGGGAAATAAGAGTGACGATAAGAATAAAAAGAAATACAGCTAGGATAGGATAAGAATTGCTATGAGGATAGTTATTGCTGGTGCTGGGGAAGTTGGATATAACATTGCGAGAGAATTGTCAGAGAGTCATGAGATTACTGTTATAGAAAATGATGAGATTAGATATGTTGAGGTTGATAGGTTAAATGTAGAAGCCATAAGAGGAAATGCAGCCAATATCGAAATTTTGAAAAAAGCAGGAGTTGATAGAGCGGATATTTTTGTTGGAGTTACTGGATATGATGAGATCAATTTACTCGCCGGGCTTGCTGCAAAAAAACTTGGAGCTGATAAGATCATAGTGAGGGTTAGCAATCCAGAGTATGTAACTAAACCTATAGTAAAAAATCATCCCATCGGTTATGATGTCCTTCTTTGTCCTCAATTAGTTTTAGCAAGTGAGATTGCAAGATTGATAACAATCCCAGGAGCTGTGGATTTTGTCTCACTTAGTGGAGGGAAGGTTGAACTCTTTGAAATTGCAATTCCTGAGAATTCGAATGTGGCTAAAAAGAGGATTTCAGAATTAAATTTGCCAGAAGGTGTGATTATAGCAGCGATACATAGAGGGGAGGATATAATAGTTCCAAGGGGAGGAGATTTGTTACTTCCAGGAGATAGAATAGCAGTTGTTGGTAAGATTGATAAAATCTCTAATTTGAGAGGGGTTTTGGGAGAACCAGTGGTTAAAAATGTTGTGATATTTGGAGGAGGAACTGTTGGTGGGTATGTAGCGAAGTTACTTGATAAAAGCAGTCTAAACATAAAACTCCTTGATAGCGATGAAAAGAGATGCGAATCCCTTTGTAGTATTTTAAGAAGAGTTAAAGTTATAATTGGCGATGCAACAGATATTGATGTCCTTGAAGAAGAAGAAGTTGGAAAATCGGATGTCGTCATTGCTACAACAGACAGCGATGAAAAAAATCTTCTTGCTTCTCTTCTTGCAAAAAATCTTGGAGCTAAAAAAGCAATAGCAAGAGTTGAAAAGGGTAAATATGTCGATCTTTTTGAAAAAGTCGGTGTTGATGTGGCGTTATCTCCAAGGAAGGTTACGTATATAGAAGTGATGAAACAGCTTAGGATGATGAACGTTCAAACTTTAGGGGGAATTGAAGGAGGTGTTGCGGTGTTGGAGTATGTTGTAAATGAGGAAAAAGAGGGTAAAAAAATTGTAGAGATAGATCTCCCAGATAACACAATAATTGCTGCAATTGAGAGAGGGGAGGATATAATAATGCCTAGAGGAGAGACTGAAATGAAAAGTGGTGATAGACTTTTTATTTTAACTCTCTGGAAAAATGTTGAAAAAGTTGAAAGAGTATTTGGGGCATGAATAAGGCATGAATAGGAGGTTAGTTTTTAATTTTTTAGGAAGGATAATGGTATACTTTTCAGGAGTTTTTATTGTTCCTATAATCACAGCTTTTGCATATAGAGAGAGTGTTACACCTTTTCTTGCAGCTTTTGCAATCTCACTTCTAATCGGCATACCATTCTATCTAATAAAACTCGAATCAGAGTTTGCGAGATATAAAGAAGGATATGCAATTGTGGGACTTGGATGGCTTCTAGTTTCTATTGTTGGGGCGATACCTTACTTATTTTATGGAGTTTCCTTTTTAGATGCGTTTTTTGAGGCCATGTCTGGATTTACAACAACAGGGGCGACAATCTTTGACAATATAGAATCACTACCAAGGTCTCTTTTATTATGGAGGAGTTTAACTCAATGGCTTGGTGGAATGGGAATAATCGTTCTTTTTGTAGCGATATTTCCTTCACTTGCAAAAAAAGGAGAATCTCTTCTTCAAGCTGAAGTTCCTGGGATAAAATTGATAAAAATTAAACCTAGGTTAAGAGATACAGCTCTAGCTTTGTATAAAATCTACCTCTTCTTTACAATTCTTGAAATAACTTTACTCACGGCACTTGGTATGTCGTTTTATGATGCGGTTAATCACACTTTTACAACTCTATCTACTGGAGGATTTTCAACTCATTCAGAAAGTATAGCATACTTTAAAAATCCAGTTATAGAGGGAGTTATATTTATTTTTATGCTAATAGGTGGGACGAACTTTACATTACTCTATTTTCTTTTTAGGGGTAGATTTAATATTTTAAAAGATACAGAATTCAGAGCTTATCTTTTGATGATTTTCGTAGCTTCTCTATTAATTTCGGTAATAAATTTAAAGAATTTTGATATTTTAACCTCCGTGAGATATTCTTTTTTTCAGACAGCAAGTATAATGACAACAACTGGCTATACAACATATGACTTTGATCTATGGGATGATTCCGCAAGACTCTTACTTCTAATACTGATGTTTATCGGTGGATCTTCAGGTTCAACTGGGGGAGGGATAAAGGTAGTTAGAATCTATCTCCTTTCAGCATACTCAATACTTCAAATCTTAAAAAGTGCTGAACCGAGAACTGCCAGAGTTGTAAAATACGGTGATGAGATTGTTGATAAAAATGTATTCTATAATATCACTGCATTCTTCTCTCTATATATACTGATATTTGCTTTATCGAGTCTGATTCTGTCTATACTTGGAAATGATATCATAACCTCAATTTCAGCAGTTTCCGCAACTCTAAATAATGTAGGTCCAGCCTTGGGAGAAGTAGGAGCATCTGAAACCTATTCATCCTTAAATCCGATCGCAAAACTCGTTTTAATTATTGATATGTGGATGGGCAGACTTGAAGTTTTTACAGTTTTAGCACTTTTTATCCCATCGTTTTGGAGAGAGAGATGGTAATGAGGATAGTAAAGATAGATGAGATAAACAATATAAATAATGATGTTGTATTATATATTTATAATAAATAATTAATAATACAAATTATAAATCATAATTAAAATATATAAAATTTTAAATATAATTTATATATTTATTTCCTATTTTTATTACTTTTTTAGATTTATGTATAACAGTATTAATATTAATTAATGTAAATTTAATAATAAGACTTTTAATATAATATTAAGACATAATCAGCTTATCACAACTTTCTTAACTCCATCGATGTTCAAAAATTCGTCAACAAGCCTCCCAGGAATTTTTGTTTCTGTAACAAGTGTAAGTTTACTTTCAACACTTAATTCTGGATCTTCAGCAAGAATGTATCTTATACTTATTCCCTCTCTGGCGAGAATAGAGGTTATACCCGATGCAATTCCAACCTTATGACTCTCTGCGTATACTTCAAGAACACCAAATCCGAGAATTCTTGCAACTTCAGCTATATTTGCTACTGGTTTTAAAGATGAAAAAACCATTCTTAACTCATCATCTTTTTCTATATTTTGAATAGCCATTATAACAACTTTTCTATCAACTCCTAAAGCCTCAGCTATTTTTGTTGGGACTAGTTCTATCTCACCACAATACGCTTTCCCGTCTTTAACAGCAATCCCGAGTCTCAGAAATTCTCTTGCGACAATTATCTGTGAGGGATATTTTTCAAACTTTTCCTCAATTCTACTCCACATCTTATCACTCCAGATGGTCTTCTAACTCGGAGAGTTTTTTACCACAATACAAGCATTTCGCGAATATCTCGTTATCAACCTTATATATACTAAAACTTGTTTTTACTGGTTCCCTTTCAGTATTGGTAATGCAATTTTTATTTGGGCATTTCAGTATTCCTTCAACTTTTTTGGGGATTTTAACTTTAAACTTTCTTTTAATCTCATAATTCTTGATGATGTTTATGGTTGCTGATGGCGCTATTAAAGCAATTCTGTTGAGCTGATCTTCGTTTATAAACTTGCCTTCAACTTTCACGATATCCTTTTTCCCCATTTTTTTACTCTCTACATTCATTGCCATGGAAACTGTTTCTTTGCTATTCTTATCAATTCCAAGGATTTTTAAAACCAATAAAGCTTTTCCAGAATTTATGTGATCTATAACAGTTCCCTCTTTAATTTTACTTATTGTTAATCTCTCTTCCATTCTATCACCTCACTAAGTATAGCCATTCTAACTGGAACACCGTAAAAAGCTTGTTTGAAGTATATAGCATGCTTTGAATTATCAACTTCAACAGCTATCTCATCAACTCTTGGTAACGGGTGCATTATTATTAGATCTTCTTTTGCATTTTCAAGTAGGCTAGAGGTTATTGTATAACTCCCCGCTACTTTTTTATACTCTTCTTCATCAGGAAACCTCTCTTTTTGTATCCTTGTTACATATAACGCATCTACCTCACTAATCGCATCTTCTATCTCAACTCTTTCAGCTCTAACTTCCTCTAACAGCTCTTCAGGAAGCATGAGAGAGTCTGGACAAACTAAGTATATCTTAGCTTTATAAAGCATTAAAGCTTTAACGAGAGAATGAACGGTCCTTGAATATTTTAGATCTCCAACGAGAGCTATTTTAACACCATCCAACTTTGATTCTCTTTTAAGAGTGTATAAGTCTAACAAGGTTTGTGTTGGATGTTGTCCAGCTCCATCTCCAGCATTTATAATTGGCACATCACTATTTTCTGCTGCAAATCTTGCAGCTCCCTCTAAACTATGTCTTATTACAATCACATCAACATACTTGCTTACAACCCTTATAGTATCTGCAAGGGTTTCTCCCTTGACTATACTAGCTTCTTGGGATGTCATATTTATGACATCTCCACCTAATCTTCTCATAGCAGTTTCAAAGCTCATTCTTGTTCTTGTGGATGGTTCGAAGAATAGGTTAGCAAGAATCTTACCTTCGAGGATTTTTAACTTTCTTTTTTCCTCTGCGATTGGTAAAAAACTATCAGCTTTGGAGAGGAGATAATCTATATCTTCTTTAGTGAGATCATCTATTGAGATCAGATGTTTAAATCTTGACATCATTCTCTTTTATTCTTAAAATTTTTAAATCCTTTCCTCTGGTTAGTTTTATTCTGTTTTTTAATTTAATCTTTAATATCTATTTTTTTATTTTTATATTATTTTATTATCTTTATTTTATTTTATTTAAGTTTAATGAGAGATAATCTTTAAATATCTCACCTTTTTTCGTAACGCTGAGTGATGGAAGATGGGGAAATTGAGAAATTTGCAAAAGAGGAAGAGTAATCCAAATCTTATCAGGCTTATTGACAAGCTTTTATTAGCATCTGCTAAAAATAAAGTGAGGATATGGAAAGATATAGCTGAGAGATTGAGCAAGTCATCAAAGTTCAAAGCGGAAGTTAACGTTGGAAAGATTGAGAGGTATATTAATGAGAATGAAATCGCTTTAATCCCAGGAAAAGTCCTTGGTTCTGGCGATATATCTAAGCCTATAACTGTAGCAGCTCTGAATTTCTCTGAAACTGCTAGAGAAAAAATAACTAAGGCAGGGGGAAAATGCATATCTATTGAAGAGTTAATTGAAATAAATCCTGAGGGTAGTAATGTTAGAATACTTATATAAAAGGTGATAAGATGAGTGTTAACGTTCAGAGAGTTCTTAAAACTCTTGGGGATGATTATACAATTATTAACGCTTCTGGCCACATCCTTGGGAGACTCTCTAGCGTTATAGCTAAGAGAATTCTTAGAGGAGAGAAGATAGTTGTTGTCAATGCTGAAAAAGCTATCATTACTGGAGATAGAGATATGGTCTTTCAAAGATACAAAGAGAAATATGATAGAGGTAGTAAAGAAAAAGGTCCATACTTTCCAAGACATCCTGAAAAGATTTTTAAGAGAACTGTTAGAGGTATGCTTCCTTGGAAGAGTAAAAGAGGAAGAGAGGCTTATAGAAGGTTAAGAGTTTTTATTGGAGTTCCTGATGAGTTAAAAGGGAGAGATTTTGAAGTTGTTGAACAAGCACTTTTTGAAAAAGTTTCAAAAACAGATAAGTATGTATTGCTAAAAGATGTTAGTGAACATCTAGGATACGAGGTGAGAGTATGAGGGTGGTTGTAACTAGTGGAAAGAGGAAAACAGCAATTGCGAGGGCAACTCTGAAGCCTGGAAAAGGGAGAGTTAGAGTTAATAAGATACCCGTTGAAATCATACAGCCTGAGCTTGCGAGGCTTAGAATAATGGAACCTTTAATCATAGCTAAGGGGCTTGCAGACAAAGTGGATATAGATGTTAAGGTTAGAGGTGGCGGGTTTATGGGACAAGCTGAAGCTGCAAGGACTGCTATAGCGAGAGCGTTACTTGAATTCAGTCAAGATCCTGAGTTAAAGAGAGCTTTTCTTGAGTATGACAGGACATTACTTGTGAATGATACGAGGAGGAAAGAACCCAAGAAACAAGGAGGAAGGGGAGCGAGAAAGAGGAGACAAACCTCATACAGGTGATTTTATGTTTCCCATAAGATGTTTTACATGTGGTTCTCTCATAGGAAATAAGTGGGAGAGGTATAAAGAGCTTTTAAAAATGAAAACTCCAAAAGAAGCTCTTGACGAACTTAACATAAAAAGATATTGTTGTAGAAGGATGTTTCTAACACATAAGTCAGTGATAGAAGAGTTTGCTAAGTTTCACGGGGCCGTAGGGTAGTGGAATCCTGCGGCGTTCGGGGCGCCGTGACCCGAGTTCGAACCTCGGCGGCCCCATTTGAGAGGTGGTAGGTTGAAATATTTCCCGTTTGAATATACTCGATTTGAAAAGGCAAGGATTATCGGTGCAAGAGCTTTACAGATAGCTATGGGAGCACCGGTTCTTATTGAAACAGATAAACAAGAACCTTTGGATATAGCTAAAGAGGAATTTGATAGAGGTATCATTCCCATAACTGTAAAGAGGAGGAGAAATGCATTTGTATGGCTTCAAAGACATGATCTTTTTTGAGGTGGTAAGTTGATAATTGAAGAAGTTCATTATAGAATTGTTTTCGATAGTAGAGGAAGAGAAACTATAGAATGTGAGGTTTATACAGATAGCTCATATGGTAAAGCGATAGCTCCAAGTGGTGCTTCTACTGGAAGTGAGGAGGCTATAGTAGTTGACCCCTATAGAGTTGAAGAAATTGAAGAGAGAGTTTCAAAAGCTTTAATTGGAATAAGTGTGTTTGATCAGCGAGAGATCGATAGAGCTTTAAGAGATGAAGACGGAACAGAGAATTTCTCTGAAATCGGTGGAAATTTTGCTATAACTGCAAGTATAGCATCAGCAAAATCTGCATCTAACTATCTTGGACTCCCACTTTATGCGTATCTTGCTGGAACTTTGATAAACGAAATTCCATATCCTCTTGGAAATGTGATTGGGGGAGGAAAACATGCAGAGGGTTCGACGGATATACAAGAATTCTTAATAATCCCTATTGGAGCTAAAAATTTTTTTGAAGCTCAATTAACGAATGTTAGGGTTTATAGAGAGATAAAGAGGATATTTGATGAGAATAATATATTTTCAGCAAAGGGTGATGAAGGTGCATGGGCTGCAAAAATTACTGATGAGGAGGCTTTTGAAATTCTTATAAAAGCTATAGAAAATGTTGAAGATGAAACTGGAGTTAAGATAAGAATTGGAGTTGATTTTGCAGCGACTGAACTTTGGAATGGTGAGTATTACGTCTATAAAGATAAAAAATTAAATAGAGAAGAGCAAATAAGTTATGTTGCGGAACTTGTTGATAGGTATAATCTGTTATACGTTGAAGATCCTTTACATGAAAACGACTTTGATGGATTTGCAGAATTAACAAAAATGGTTAATTGTATGATATGTGGTGATGATTTGTTTGTAACGAACGTTAGGAGAATAAGGAAGGGAGTAGAATTAGGCTCGGCGAATACGGTATTGATTAAACCAAATCAGATCGGTACTTTAACAGATACGTTTGAGGCGGTTAAGATTGCTAAGGATAATGGATATGATATAGTTATGTCCCATAGAAGTGGTGAAACTGAGGATGAAAGTATAGCTCATCTAAGCATCGCTTTTAACGCAACATTAATAAAGACTGGAGTGGTTGGAGGAGAAAGGATAGCAAAGATTAACGAGCTAATCAGGATAGAAGAAGAGCTAGATCCTTCAATGGTTAGATTAAGGTGGTAGAGAATGAGAGAAGAGAGGATGATGAGAGAAGTTGAAGAGGGATATGAGTATCTTGTCCCTCCTGATGAGTATTTAGCTGCTGGAGTCCATATAGGTACGCAAGTAAAAACTGGAGATATGAAGAAATACATATACAAGGTTAGGCCGGATGGTTTATACATCTTAGATATAAGATTGTTGGATGAAAGATTAAAGCTTGCTGGAAAACTTATAGCAAGATATAAACCATCGAAAGTGCTTGCTGTCGCTGCAAGACAATATGGTCAAAAACCCGTTACGATGATGGCGAAGATTACAGGAATTCAAAGCATAACAGGGAGATTTATCCCGGGAACTTTAACAAATCCAGCGTTAAAAGAGTATGTAGAGCCAGATATAGTAATTGTTACGGATCCTGCTATAGATAAGCAAGCTGTTGATGAAGCTACTGACGTAGGAATTCCTGTTATAGCGTTATGTGACACGAATAACAGCATATCTAATGTTGATTTTGTCATACCAACAAATAATAAAGGAAGAAGAGCTTTAGCTCTAGTTTATTGGGTTTTAACAAGAGAGATACTTAAAAACAGAGGAATTACAGAATTTCCGTATAAGGTTGAGGATTTTGAAGCTGAGTTATAACAAAATTTTTTAAGGAGATTTTTAAACAATTTATCATGAAAGCTGTTGGACTCGACATTGGCACAAATTATACAAAAGCAACATCTGACGGGGAGAATGTAATAATTTTCCCAAGTCTTGTTGTTTATGGAGAGAAAAAAGATTGGAGTCTTAAGGGCGAGGAGAAAGAGGTTTATATTGGAGAAGAGGCTGTAAGTTTTGCACAAAATGTTGAGAATGTAGAAGTTTTAAGGCCATTACATGAAGGTAGGTTGATACACAACTCTTACATTGAGCTTGCTAAATATGCATTTTTAAAGCTCGATACAACTGCAGACATTATAGCAACAGGTTTACCTGTTAAATCATCCAAAAAAGAGAGGGAAGAAATTGTTAGAGAACTTGAAGAGGCTTTAAAAAAGAAAGTCATCATCTTTCCAGAGCCTGCTGGAACTTTAGCTGATATGGGGATAGATACTGGAGTGTGTATCGATATCGGTTTTGGAACAACTGACATAGTAGTTTTAGCAGATATGGAATATCTAAAGGGAGATACATTACTCATGGGGGTTGATAAGATATATGAAAACGTTGAACTTTCTATAAGAAACAAGATAGGGATAAGTATAACTCCTGAAGAGATGACAACTCTCTTATTAGATGAGAATTGTAGAGTTGGGAGGATAAGAGGAGGAAAGAAGGTTTCAATAAGTCATGATGAGATAATGGAGGAGTATAAGGAAAATATGAAAGTTTGGGTGGAGAGAATAGCCAATAGAGCTAAGATACTAATAGAAGGGCTCTCACTTTCGATAGTTGAGAATTTGGTTATCTCTGGTGGAGGAAGTTTATTGCCAGGAGTTAAAGAAGAGTTTGAAAGAGTGTTCGAAGACGTTGGAGAGATAAAGATGCCAAAAACACCTTTAACGAGTAACGCTAAAGGATATTTTAAGCTTGCGAAAATACTATTGGAAGAGGAGGGTAAAGATACAGATGTTGAAAGAAGGAAAGAAAATGAAAACATCAAAGATGAAAAAGGATCTTTAGAATCAGAATCTTTAGAATCTTTAGAGTCTCAAGAAAAAAGAACTAAGAAAAAGAAATAAAAATGAAGATAAGTGTAGATATTCCTGCAGATATCGAAAAACTTTTACTTAAGAAATGTGAAGAGTTGAGAGTATCTCCGTCTGAATTCGTTTATGCTTTGTTAGAGTGGTATTTCATAAAGAGAAAGAGTGAAAGAATTGAAAGAGGAGATGAACTCTTAAAGTATGCAAAAAAATATGGAATGGAAAAATTAAAGTATTGCAAATATAGTGATGGAAATTTCTGTGCATTGGATGCTTTAGAAGACTTGGAGAGGGAGTTAGAGCCATTAAACCTCTATAAGTGTCTATTTTGCACGTATTTTGTTGATAAGAGAAAGGAAATAAAAGTTAATAGGAAAGTGGATGAAAGTAGAATTTATGATCTTGCAAAATTAGCGGCGAAACTTGTGGTTGAGCTTTATGGGGACAGAATTGGATATATTCCTAAAAAGAGGACGAGGAGTGATATAGATAGTAGTGATGTCAAAAGATTACTTGAAAATTGGTAAGGTTGGGATAAATATTAATGGTGATCCGTTATTGGGAATTAGTCACATATCAAAAGTAATTGAGGTTTGTGAAAATAGCAATATAGAGATTGTTTGGATAGGAGAAAATCCTCTTTTTGTTGATTCATTTAAAGTGGCTGAGATTATTGCTGAAAAAACGAACCTTAAAATAGGTTTTGGAGTTATAACTGCAAGAAATGATCCAAATGAAATCTTAAAAAAGGCCAGAAAGCTCATAGCGGAATATGGAGATAGATTTATTTTCGGTTTAGGGAGTGGTGGATTGTCAATAGATAAATTCGAATTGTTGATAAAATCGTTTAAATCTTTAGACTCACCTGTTTTTGGTGGAGTTACTTGGGAGAAATCTTTTAGATTAGTCTCAAAACTTTGTGATGGTATTTTATTGAATCATGTTAATCCAAAACATGTGAAATACTTTGCAGAGAAAGTAGATGACATCTCTCTTGTTGCTTACGGTCCAACATTAATTCTTCCCAGTGATTTTGAGGTGGACTTAATTATTGCTTGTGCTATTGTGATGAGAACTAGTCCAAACTTTCTAAAAAAATTTGGGTATTTCAAGGTGTATGAGGAAATAAAAGATATCGATATGAGTTATCTAATTGAAAAGAGGAGAAGTGGAGGGTTAGATGAGATATCAGAATTTAAAAAGCTAAAAAAATATAAAGATTTTCTTTTCGAGAAGTTCTCTATAAGTGGAAGTTTCGAAAATGTGGTTGATAGAATTAGGTCTCTTTTGGATTACACTAAACATGTTGTTCTTGGGGATCCATTCTTTAGGGATTTAAAAAGTGTGGAGAGGATTGGTGAGATTACCGAAGTTGTGGGATGATGTAACATAATATTAAAATTATTATTGTGTTAATAATATATATAATTAAAAATTAATTATATTAACATAAATAATGTTACTAAAGTGTTACTAAATAGTCATTTTTTAAAATAAAAAATATAAAATAGTTATAACTAAAGGATTTTGGCAAAACTTAAATAAAGAGATAGAACAAAAATAAGAGGTTTTATACTAATGAAAAGAGGTGGAATGAATGGAAAGACTTCAACATCATCCGATAATCGATTTTAAAAGGGGTAAGGAAGTCACCATTTATTTTAATGGAAAACCTATAAAAGCTTTCGAAGGAGAAACTGTTGCTGGAGCACTTTATGCAAATGGTATAAGAATTTTTAGTAGATCACTTAGATTTCATAGACCTCGAGGATTTTTTTGTGCTATAGGGAAATGTTCACAATGTATGATGGAAGTAGATGGAATACCAAACATCAGAACTTGTAAGGTTTATGTTAGAGATGGTATGCAAATAAAAACGCAAAATGCATTACCAAATGCTGAAAAGGATTTTTATGAGATTCTTGATAAGATAATCGATAGATTTTTCCCGCATGGATCTCATTACAAGAAATTTACATCTCCAAAGATTTTGAGAGAATTTGCAACAAAGCAAATGAGGAAAATGGCCGGTATAGGAGATAAACCTAAAAAAATTCTTGATAAAAATGCTGGGTATGAAGTGGTTGAAGCTGATGTTGCAGTTATTGGAGGAGGACCAGCTGGAATTTCAGCAGCTATATATGCTGGAAAAGCTGGAGCAAGAGTTATACTAATGGATGAGAATCCCAGACTTGGAGGACAGTTTGTTAAACAAACTCACAGGTTTTTTGGTAGTGGAAAACATTATGCTGGTGTTAGAGGAATTAAAATCGCCGAAATACTCATAAAAGAACTTGAGGAGGTTGAGAATGTAGATATTAGGGTCAATACTAAGGTTTTTGGTGTTTATGATAAGATGATCGGTGCTGTTGAAAATGATGAGAAATTGTTAAGAGTTAAAGCTAAAAAAATGATAATCGCTACTGGAGCTTATGAAAGAACACTTGTTTTTGAGAATAACGATCTTCCGGGTGTTTATGGTGCAGGAGGAGTACAAACTCTTATGAATGTATACGGTATAAAGCCTGGTGAGAAGGGGTTAATCGTCGGCTCTGGAAATGTCGGATTAATACTTGCTTATCAACTCCTACAAGCAGATGTTGAAGTGTCTGCTATAGTTGAAGCTATGCCAAGAATTGGGGGATATTTTGTTCATGCAGCAAAAGTGAGGAGATTAGGGGTGCCAATTTATACTAGACATACAATTGTAAGAGCTTTAGGAGAGAAAGCTGTTGAAGGAGCTGTCATCGCTCAGTTAGATGATAAATGGTGTGTTATCGAAGGAACTGAAAAGGAAATTGAGTGTGATTTTATATGTGTTGCAGTAGGCTTATCTCCAGCTCATGAATTGTTGTATCAAGCAGGAGTTGAGATGAAATTCGTTCCTGAGCTTGGCGGGTTGGTTCCATTAAGAAATAAGTATGGTGAAACTTCAAAATCTGGAGTTTATGTTGCAGGAGATGTTGCTGGGATTGAAGAAGCTACAGCAGCGATGATGGAAGGTAGAATTGCTGGACTTGATTGCGCGATAAAATTAGGATATGGGGATGAAAATCTAAAAAGGATGAGAGATGAAATAATCTTAGATTTAGAAGAGTTCAGAAGAGGCCCTTTTGGAGAGAGGATACTTGAAGGGTTGAAAAAAGTTTTAATAGAGGTGGGATAATGAAATATTTGGAAAGAGGTTATCTCGAAAAGAACGAACTTCCAGAACTGCCAAGTGAGGATAGATTGAACGATAAAAGACCAGTCGCATTTATTGAGTGTCCACAGACTATTCCATGTTCTCCATGCTTTGAATCATGTAAGTTTGATGCGATAAAAATGGAAAGTATAAATGACCCCCCAGAAATTGATTATGAAAAATGCACAGGTTGTATGGCTTGTATAAGAGTTTGTCC
>WAJX01000237.1 GCA_015523665.1 Ferroglobus sp. | reverse complement strand
AACTTTGATTTACTAGTTATGGGCAGGCCAGAGGGAGAAGGTTGCTATTGTTTTGCCAATAACTTGCTTAGAAGTGTTTTGAGGAGATTGTTGAGACATTACGACTTTGTTATAATAGATTGTGAAGCGGGATTGGAGCATTTCAGTAGGAAAACTATAGATGGTGCCGATTATATAATAGTGGTTACAGATATGTCAAAAAAAGGGTTAGCAACTGCGAAGAGGATAAAGGAGTTGAGTGAAGAATTAAATCTCAACTTTAAAGAGATATTTTTAGTTGGAAATAGAATAACAAATAAAGAAGCTGAAAAAGTTATAGAAAAATTTGCGGATGAACAAGGTTTGAGATTACTCGCCTTTTTGCCGTATGATGAAGAGATTGCTGAGTTGGATTTAAAGGGATTGCCGATAACCAATCTTTCTGAGAAATCCGAATATGCTATGAAAGTTAAGGATATTGCAGAATTTCTTATTGAACTTGCAGTGGTGAGGTGAGAATATGGAGAAGTTTACTTTGGAGGAATTTTTTCAGCTTTTAAAGAAATACAATGTTGAGGAGTTAGAGGGAGTGAGAATAGAAGGAGATCTGGAGATAGAAATAGAGCCTGGAGCTGGAGTGGATGTTAGTACAATAAACGCTCTCTTAGCTTTGACTCAATACATAAACTTAATACAAGAATTTGGTAATTTCCTTTATCATGCGAATGCTGCTCTTATGTATTTGCAAAGACTCTCTTCAGCTTTAGGAATTCAACTTCAATTACCATCTACAACTCAACAAATTCAACCTCAGCAACCTCAACCAGTTACTGTTGAAGCTAAGCCCAAGATCCCTGAGAAGTTAATAGAGGTAAAGTTTGAACCATATAAGCCTGAATATACTGGCGTTATTGAAGAAGTTACTCTTGGAGCGAAGAAATCTGAAGGAGGAACAAGAGAGGTTACAGTTACGATAGGTGGGGAGAGAAGTTTACCATTCTATACATTTGATGCTGAAATGCCACATATGCCAGTTATAGCCATAGACATATTTGATCGTAAACCTATGCTTGCGAAGGCTGTGAGGGAGCATTATGAAGATGTTCTCGAAGATCCGGCTGAGTGGGCTAAAAAGGCTGTTAAAGATTTTGGAGCTGATCTTGTTACCTTACATTTGATAAGCACTGATCCTATGCTTGAAGATACTCCACCAAGTGAGGCTGTAAAGGTTGTTGAGGAGGTTTTACAGGCTGTTAGAGTTCCTTTAATCATTGGTGGTAGTGGTAATAAGGAAAAAGATCCGATAGTGCTTGAAAAAGCTGCTGAAGTGGCTGAAGGGGAGAGAGTTATGCTCGCAAGTGCAACTCTTGATATGGATTGGGAGAGAATTGGGAATGCGGCTAAAGATCATGGACACGTTGTGCTGAGCTGGACTCAGATGGATATAAACAATCAGAAAACACTAAATAGATACTTGCTCAAGAGGGTTGGAATTCCTAGGGATAGCCTTGTGATGGATCCAACTACTGCGGCTCTGGGTTATGGATTGGATTACGCTTATACGAACATGGAGAGGATAAGGATAAGTGGTTTGAGAGGAGATACCGATTTGAACTTCCCGATGTCCAGTGGAACTACAAACGCTTGGGGGGCCAGAGAAGCTTGGATGAAAGAATCTCCTATAGAAGAGGATACACCTTGGGGGCCTAGGGAGTTGAGAGGACCTATTTGGGAGATAGTTACTGGCTTAACATTAGCTTTAGCTGGGGTAGATCTGTTTATGATGATGCATCCTGGGGCTGTGGCAGTGCTTAAGGAGATTATGAACACACTTATGGGGAATGTTAAAGAAACTGCAGACGGTGATGCTTGGATAACGATGGAGGGATAAAATGAAGGTGAAAAGTCCCCTTGAGATTTATAGATATCTTCCACAAACAAACTGTGGAGAGTGTGGATATGATACATGCATGAGCTTTGCTGCACAGATAATTGAGAGAGTTGTTAAGCCAACAGATTGCCCACCTTTAGTTAGAGATGCTGAGAAGGATGAGAAAGTTAAGAAAAGGCTTGATGAACTGATCTCTCTCACATCTCCAGAAATCCTAGAGATAGTTATTGGAGGAGAGAATACAGTTAAGATTGGAGGAGAGGATGTTTTACATAGACATGAGCTAACTTTTTTCAATCCAACAGCTTTCTTTTATGATGTCTGGGATAGTTTGGATGATAAAGAGATAGATGAGAGGTGTAGCAAAGTTGTTGAATACAAGAAATTCTATGTGGGAGATTTTTTAACCCTCGATGGAATAGCTGTGAGATGCACATCAAACAATCCTGAAAGATTTAAACAAGTTGTGAAGAAAGTAGCTGGCTATGGAAAGCCGATGGTTTTGATATCTTTGAATGCTAATTGCATGAGAGCCGCATTGGAAGAGGTTGCTAAAGAAAGACCATTGATCTATGCAGCAACGGAAGATAATTGGAGAGAATTCTTACAACTTGCTTTAGAATTTAAGGTTCCAGTGGTAGTTAGGAGTAAGAATCTTGATAAGCTTAAGAGTCTTGCTAAGACTTTTAAAGAGAGTGGTGTAAATGAAATAGTTCTAGATCCTGTTACCGAGCCAATTGGAGAAGGTTTGAAAGGAACTTTTGAAAGAGTAATTCAGTTGAGGAGAACAGCCATACTTGGAGAGGATAAAGATGTAGCTTATCCTATAATGGTTACTCCAATCTCAGCTTGGAGTATAGAGGCTGATGAGATATCGAAAGCTTATTGGGAGACTGTAATAGCTAGTTTATTTATCGTAAAGTATGCTGACGTGATGATATTCAAGAGTTTAGAACCTTATTCGATCATGCCAACTATAACATTGCGTTACAACATATATACAGATCCTAGAACACCCGTTCAAGTTGAACCGGGCTTGAGAGAGATAAACAATCCCACTGCTGAAGATCCAGTCTTTCTAACAACCAACTTCGCTCTAACTTATTATACAGTTGAGAGTGATCTTACAAGCGGTAATATTAAAGGATGGCTTCTTGTCTTGGATACAGAGGGCTTAGGTGTTGAGGTTAGTGTTGCTGGAGGTCAATTTACTGCAGGAAAGGTTAAAGATCTGATAAAGGATACAAAAATAGAGGAAAGGGTTAAGCATAGGTATCTAGTTATTCCAGGACTTGCAGCAAGATTGCAAGGAGCTATAGAAGATGAAACTGGATGGAAGGTGTTAGTTGGTCCGATGGACTCTGGTAGGATAAAAGGCTGGCTTGAACAAAACTGGCCACCAAAGTAGGTATTATATATCCCTGATTTTTTTTAATTTCATGGAATACTTCCTTAGATGTATAGAGTGTGGAAATATTTATCATGATGATCTTATCTATACTTGTTCAAAATGTAATGGACTTCTAGAAGTTTTGTTTGACTATTCTGAGGTAGAGTTCAAGCTTGATGGTAAAGATATATGGGTGTGGAAGTATCGAGATCTATTACCAGTAAGAATTGATCCGATTACACTTAGAGAAGGAGGGACACCATTATACAATGTTAAAAGAATAGCTGAAAAATCTGGAATTAGTAGAGTTTACGTAAAACATGAGGGATTGAATCCATCTGGTTCTTTTAAGGATAGAGGGATGACAGTTGGTATAACTAAAGCTGTTGAGCTTAAAATGAGAGCTGTTATCTGTGCATCAACTGGCAACACTTCTGCAAGCATGGCTATGTATGCTGCTCGTGCAAATATTAAAGCTATTGTAATATTGCCAGCAAGAAAAGTTGCAGCGGGAAAGCTTGCACAAGCTTTGATGCATCAAGCAAGAGTTATAGCTATAAAAGGAAATTTTGACAGAGCTTTGGAGATAGTCAGAGATTTATCTTTAAAAAGAAAATTCTATCTGCTGAATTCGATAAATCCTTTTAGGCTTGAAGGTCAAAAAACGATAGCTTATGAAATAGTGGATGAACTTGGCCATTCTCCAGATGCGATTTTTGTTCCTGTTGGAAATGCTGGGAATATATCCGCAATTTTTAAGGGATTTGTTGAGTTAAAAGAGTTAGGTTTTATTGATGAATTGCCTAAGATGATAGGTGTCCAAGCTCAAGGAGCTAATCCTATTTACAAGGCCTATGTTGAAGGTAAGGAAAGTATAGAGCCGTTAAAAAATCCAGAAACGATTGCAACAGCTATAAGGATAGGTAATCCAGTTAATGCGAAAAAAGCCTTGAGAGCTGTTTACAAATCTAAAGGGATGGTAATTCAAGTTAGCGATGATGAGATAGTTGAGGCACAAAAAATGCTTGCAAAAGAGGGGATAGGAGTTGAACCTGCAAGTGCAGCGAGTGTTGCTGGGCTTTTAAAAGATAGCTTAGACTTCAATCTTGAAGAAGTTGTTTGTATTGCTACTGGAAACTTGTTAAAAGATCCGGATGAGGTTATATCTATCTCTGGAAAACCAGTTGAAGTTGAAGCTACAATAAATTCTATAGAAAAACTTCTGTGAATGTATTTGTAAATGTGTTTCTAAAAGAATCTCTAAACTTTTTTATTCTCTCCCTACTCTTTTTAAGCTTTTCAATACAGAATTGGTAGTTAATTCTTAGAGTTTCAAGATTGAGTGTTTTACCACTTATGCTAGCCACCATCTCAAGCCTTTCTGGGGGAGAAATCTCCACAACCCAGTTTTTCATTGAAATTATGCCAGATCTCCTTAATCCCGAATTTTTTGCTACCTCTAAAAGTTTTTTTGCTGATTCAACATTTTCGCATGCGATGTGGATTATTGGAGGATGCATCATTAACCATGTTGTTTGTTTTCCTTTGTTAATGGCAGATAAGACTTCATCAAAACTTGGGATAGAATGCCATTTTCCAAGAAAAACGCTTTCAACTTTATTTCCGAAAGATGGCATATCCATCACAACAATTCTCCCAGAACAGCTTGAGAGTGTTACAAAACAACTAACCGAATTGATATCATCGAGTATTGGTTTTATTTCATCATCTATTTTTGCTTTTTCATATTCTTTAATTTTTTTTTCTCTAAATCTTGACCACATACTCAACTATAATTTATTTTTATATTATTGTATATTATATTATATTTTTAATTGTTTGCCTGATTTTTAGTTTGTTACATTGCTATTATTTTTGTTGTTGGAGTATGTTTGTTTATGATTTAGATATGATTTAGATTATGATCGTTAAATGTTGGATTGAATATGTGGAGTATATCACAATCAAAGTTTGTTGTGTAGTTGTTACATGAACGTGTTATAATATCGAAATTGATATCTTTAACTTTTTACTTTCTCATTTTTTACTCTTTTTTACTTTTTATAAAAATTTTTAATTAGAGAAATTAATAAAAATAATAATATTTAAAAAACATATTAAAAACTATTTTTATTTGCTCGTTGGCATGAGTGATGATAACCATCCGATATAATCAGCTACAGATCTAGTTTGAACCCAAACTTTCCCAACTCCTTTGAACTCCGCGATTAAACCTTCACCGCTTAATAAAGTTGTTTTTAACCCTCCTACTTTTCTTATCTTGAAATCTAGCCCTTCTTGAAAGGCAACTATATGGCCAGTATCGACTATGAAATTCTCCTCTACTTCAATCTCTTGAATACCTCCGAAAGATGATAAGAAGAGATCACCATTTCCTTCAATCTTTAGTAGGATTAATCCTTCTCCAGCAAAGAACGTTTTAGCACCACCCCATTTTGCATCTATATCTATATTAGCTGTTGAAGCTAAAAATGCACCACTTTGTGCATATACTCTCCCATTGATTGGTATATGGATTATATCTCCATTGTATGGAGGGGCTAAGCCTATAACAGCATTATCTCTCACAGCTACGAATCTGTTTATAAAGAATGATTCACCAGCTAACAATCTTTTAAATCCACCTAATATCCCACCTTTCATTTCAGTTTTGAGTTCCACTCCACTCATGTATACCATTGCTCCACTCTCGGCTAACAATTCTTCTCCCTTTCTCATTTTAACATCGAGAAGTGAATAACTTGGTTTTGACAATATTTCGAATTTCATAAATTTCGTTCTTGTTTAAGTGATATAAAACTTAACAACTAAGATACTTAAACAACTTAAACTTAAAATTTAAAAGTTTAAAATTTTAAAATTTAAAAGTGGTATTT
>WAJX01000236.1 GCA_015523665.1 Ferroglobus sp. | reverse complement strand
TGATTTAAAAAATTTTTTCATTGAGGACTAATGGTTATTTACCTTTGAACTTTGGCTTTTCTTTTCTCATGAAAGCATTTAAACCCTCTTCGGCATCTTTTGTAGAATCAACGATTCCAAAAAACGCTGCCTCAATGGTTTGTCCAACTTCTACAGGCAAATCTATTCCAAGGTTAATAGCCATTTTTGCAATTTTTTGGGCTAAAGGAGCTCCTGAAGCAAGCCGTTTAGCAAGTCCTATAACTTCATCCCAGAATTTCTCTGGCTCAACTGCTTTGTGTATTAGACCAATTTTTTCAGCCTCCTCGCCTGAAATTCGTCTTGATAACAAAATTAACTCTTTAGCTTTAGCTACTCCAACAATTTTTACCATTCTCTGGGTTCCCCCCCATCCAGGTATCAGGCCAAGATCCAATTCCGGTAGTCCTATTTGGGTATTTTTAGACATTATCCTGAAATCACATGCAAGAGCAAGTTCGCACCCACCACCGAAAGCATACCCATTGATCGCAGCTATAACAGGTTTGGGAAACTTTTCTATGGCTGTCAAAACCTCTTGTCCTTTTACTGAAAGCATCATCGACTCAATCGGATTTGAAATACCACTCTCTTTTTTGAAATGTAGATCCATTCCAACGGAGAATGCTTTCTCACCTGCACCAGTAATTATCAGAACCTTTACATTTTCATCATTCTCATATTTTTTCAAAGCATTTTTAAGTTCTTCAAGCAAATCTGGAGTTAGGGCATTTAGTCTATGTGGTCTATTAAGCACTAATTTTACTATTTCATCATTAACATTTTCGATATTAATATTCTGATAAGTTTCCGGATTATGAAGATAAAAACCCTTACCACTTTTTCGGCCAAGCTCTCTCTCCTTTATTAATTTCTTAATGATTTTTCTGGGTTTGAACACATCATCTCTTTTCTCATCATAAAGCTCATCAAGTTTGTTTTTTATCACATCAATTCCAATCTCATCGGCAAATTCAAAAGGACCTTTTGGCATGTTAGTACCTAGTTTCATGGCCTTATCGATTTCAGCTGCGTTTGAAACTCCTAATTCAATTAGTTCGCAAGCTATGTTTATCATTGGGGCCAGTAGGCGTAAAGCATCATATTTTCCTGCCTTATTTTTTGGGATTTTTGGTCTTCCATTTTTCCAATAGTAGAAACCTTTTAAAGTCTTTAAACCATACTCTTTTTCTTCGAATTTCTTTTTCAATATTTCTGGAATTTTGACAAGGCCCCATTGTTTATTCCCCATATAGAGAACGTCAAGGCCTACAAAGTCGCTAAGCTCAATTGGGCCCATCGGAAATCCATAGTTATATTTCATCGTTGCATCTATCTCTTCTTTAGTAGCAACTTTCTTTTCGAGATCGTCGATAGCAAGAGTCAAATACGGAACGAGACATCTATTTACAATGAAGCCGGGAACATCTTTATTGACAACCACCGGGACTTTGTTCAAACTCTTTACAAATTCTACTCCAAATTTGAGAATACCGTCATCTGTTTTCTCCCCTCTTATCACCTCAACTAAATTCATAACAGGTGCTGGATTAAAAAAATGGAGGCCAATAAACTTTTCAGGCCTTTCTATACTTTTTCCCAGTTCTGTAATGCTTAATCCTGAGGTGTTTGTAGCAAATACAGCATTATCCTTTGCATATTTCTGAATATCTTTGAAAACTTGTTTCTTTAATTCCAAATCTTCAGGGATGGCTTCTATAATAAGCTCTGCATCTCTAACTGCTTCACCCATGTCAAGGGTGTAATGTAATCTTTTGATAGTAGCATTTACCTCTTCTTTTTTCATTTTGCCTTTTTCCATAGATTTATGAAGATTTGTTTCAATTACATTTTTAGCTTTCTCTAAAAACTCTTCTTTTATATCCCTAACCCAAACATAATATCCTGCTGTAGCACAAATCTGCGCTATCCCCTGTCCCATCGCCCCAGCGCCAATTATAGCCACTTTTTTGACCATAATTATTCACTCCTGAGGTACGATTTCATACATAAAATAACCTTCTTTTTCCCTTTTATTTATCTCAATAGAGACTCTTTGGCCTTGATAAACTTTTTTTGAGTTCCCCTTTAACCATCCCGTTATACGGACACCTTCATCAAGCATCACTATACCAACCATGTATATATCGTATGACGAGAAACTTGGTGGTCTAACATAAATTGATGTCCAAGTTTCTAAAATACCTTTTTTGCTAAGCTCGACCCAATCAAGTTCGCTTTTTAAACAATGTGGGCAATCATTCTGGGGTGGGAAAAAAAGCTTTTCACAATTACTACATTTTGTAGCCAAAAGCTTTCCTTCTCTCAAGCCATCAAAAAAAGGTTTTGTTTTTTCGATACTTATAAAATACCTAAGTTTTAGTTCCCGAATATCAATCCATTGCAGGGTGTCTGTCTTTTCGTCTTTTAAAATGGGTAACCCGTATTTTTCAATATTTTCTTTAATAATTTTTTCAATCTCTTTCACATTAGTCACCTCTTATCAAGACCATAAATGGTAACGTAAGTATAATGGCCAGTTCCACCCACGTTATGTGTTAACCACCTCCCAACTTTTATGTCTGCTTGTCTTCCGTGTTCAGCTTTACTTAACAACTGTTTATAAGCCTCTACAGCCTGACTTACTCCTGTAGCACCAATTGGGTGACCTTTAGCTTTCAAACCTCCATCGATATTTACCGGTATTTTGCCACCTATGTAAGTTTGGTCTTCTCTCGCTAAGTGAAATCCCTCGCCTCGCTTAGCGAATCGAAGGTCTTCGTAAGCTATAATTTCTGGGGCAGTAAAACAATCATGGACATTTGCTCCGTCAAGTTCTTTATGAGGTGCATTTATGTCAATTCCCGCTTTTCTATAAGCTATCTCAGCTGCATATCTTGCAGAATCCAAATATGTAAACCCTTCACGCCTGCTGAGATTAGCTGTAGATGTTCCGACACCCTGTGAAAGTATCCATATTTTGTCATCGGTTTCTTTTGCGACATCTTCACTTGCAAGAATAATACAAGCGGAACCATCAGTTATGGGGCTACAATCATAAAGTTTGAAAGGCCATGCAATATACGGGCTTTCCATAACGGTCTCTACATTTATTTCTTTTTGAAACTGCGCATATGGATTTTTCGCCCCATAATAATGGTTTTTTACTGCAATTCTGGCAAAATCTTCTTCTCTCGCTCTATATTTGTTCATATAAGCAGTTGCGTGAAGTGCATAATAACCAGGAAAGGTCAAACCAAAATTCTCAAACTCCCAAAAATAGCTCCCATATCTTCCTATAAGCTCTATAACTGTAGGATTTGGAGACTCCTGCATTTTTTCTAATCCGAGAACAAGAACGATGTCTGCTTCACCACTTTTAATCTCATTATACCCTACCCTAATAGCAGCACTTCCCGTCGCACAAGCTGCTTCAACCCTCATAGAACCTTTAGGTGTTAAATCTGCATATTCTGCTACTAAAGCTGTAATAGCGGCCTCACTACTCCAT
>WAJX01000235.1 GCA_015523665.1 Ferroglobus sp. | reverse complement strand
TTCTTTCTCTGTTCATCCCGAATCTCAGGTGAATTATCAAAATATAACAGATAACTATTGAAAATAAAGGCTTTTTATTTAAGTAATTAATAAATAAAATTAGCATTAGATTGTTGTAATAAAATCAGTAAGTCAAGGCATTGCATTTTTTTACGCGAGATTTCCACTGGAATCAGGGAAAAATATCAAGTATTTCCCTAAAATGTTCGGAATTAACTCAATAACCAAAGAAATATTATATTCTTTTTAATTTATAATTTATTTTTAGTATTCAAGCTTATTTTTAAATTAGTTCTAATTTTGATCTTTTTTAAACTATTAAATTGTAGGAATAATAGGGCGAACTAATTGAGTCCGCCCTATTATTCACATAGAAATTTAAACAAGCCTACTCAGAAACTCACTAACTATTCCTCGTCTCAAAATATGGTGACAAAACTGATTTTGATAGTTTCTCAAGCAACTATAACAACTGGTCTCTGGACCACAACTGCAAGAGGCTGTTCTCTTATATGCAAGTTCAAGCATTAATTGGAAAACTGCCTCATCAAATAATTGCTTGACTAAACCAGCACCTCCTGGGACATTATCAAAAAGGACGAGCTTTTTACCCTTTGAAGTTGAAAAAAGACATCCATCAATGTCCCTTCTGTTAATACCAATAGCTTGTGATGCTCCTTCAAGTAAGGCATAAAGAAGAGAATACCAGAAACTATTGCTTTCAAATTCTCTGGTTAACTCTTTTGGAAAAAGTATGGTAAGAACATCTGTTTTAAAAGTATGACCTAAATGGAGATGTGGTTTTAACTTACCTTTACATTCATTTCCATAAGGTGTTTTATGTGGGGAGTTCTTTTTCCCAGAAAAGGCAGCTCCACACTTTAAACATATCCAGAAACCTGCTCCTCTTTTCCCCTTACAAATCACAGCTAATTCTCCATCAGATGAATAATTACAAAAGATTTTCCAGCCATTATATTTAAAAATTTTCTCCTCTGGTGAACTGTAATTGTAAAAATAAGGACGAGTTGAATATTCTTTTCTTGGTCTATATTCAGATACCCTTTTTGGCTCACTATCCCTTGATGATATAAAACCAAATCTCGGATCAATAAACCTATCTATCTCATGTTTACTGAAACTGTAATCACAAACTTGACATCTTTTAATAGAATGTTCTCTACCCGTTACTTTCTCAATATGGAATTTATGACATTTTGGACAAACTACATACCAATATTCATCTAATGCTTTATCTTTTACTACCTTAATTGCATTACTCTCCCATATATAACCATTTGCCACCACTTTGCTACCAGGAGCAAACTCACTTATCCCAATCCTTAGATCCCTCTCCAATTCTATATCCTTCGCTTTATCTAAATGAGATTTTATATCTAATTCAACCACATCAACTGGAAATCCATACTTTGGAATGATAACATTTGAAGCAAGAAAATTTATCAAACCAGTCTTCTTAATTGTATCAATCCTTTTAAGTGCCCATTTAATATCTCTATTGCAACTTGCCTTCAATCTTAAATTATCCAACTGGATATATTCTTTGTTTCTCATCTCATAGAAATCTCTCAACTTGTCTAACTCATCTTTAACTTTTTTATAGGTTATGGTTAACAATCCACTTTCCCCTATTAGATTAGAAATCCAACCCCAATTTTCAATATCAAATTTCTCTTGAATATCTTTAGGAATTACTCTTTTTAAGGATTTATCAATTAAATTAGGTTTATTACTTAAGAAAACTTTTAATTTCTGTACAGCATCTATGTCAGGCCGATCAAACTTGAAAAAGTCATTTAAATTTCCATAATACTCAGGAAAAGCTTTAAAAAAGTAAGAAAGAACTATTGAATTTAAATGCCTCTGTATAATCTTTTCGTTCTTTAACTCAACTATAGGCGGTTTGATCCTGCCATTAACCATATCTTCAGGACTATTAAAATAAGTTAAATCGTGTGAACGAAGCAGGGCAAATGTTAGAGTTAATCCAGCTACATTAGCCCTTCTACCAGCTCTCCCAGCTCTTTGTACATAATTTGAGGGCTCTGGTGGTACATTCTTTAAAAATATAACCTCAAGTTCACCCAGGTCTACTCCCATCTCAAAAGTGGTCGAACAACTGAGCACATTTACTTTACCCATTGAAAACTGCCCCTGAATTTCTGATGCTTTATCTGTCCTCAATTGGGCAGTATGCTCCTTTGCTCTTAAATTTAATGGCTTGATATTCTTGTAAAGATACCTATAATGGTTCCTCTCAAGTCTTTCCCTCTCTTCTTCACTTATTAATCTTAACCTACCATAACAATTATATGTTGGACATACCCCTTTAATTGAAAAAGGATAAATATTGCCACAACTATTGCAAATATACCAATTTTTGTGAGTATACTCACTGTAAATACGCCAATAAGCATAATCAAGCTGATATAAAATACCACCTCTCTTA
>WAJX01000234.1 GCA_015523665.1 Ferroglobus sp. | reverse complement strand
TCTTTCTATATCTAAATTATTTAAATAAAACTGAATATAATGTAACATCTCATTCGATGCTTTTCTTTTTGAAAGATGACTATATTTCCCTATCTTTTCCAATATCCTCTTTCTGATCTCCCTCTTACCTCTTTCTTGGAACAATTTTTGCCAAAATGCTGGTCTTTGGTATCTGGTAAAGCCCTTTTTTAGATTTGATTTCGATTGTTGCACACCTACGGTCATTAAATAACTTGCATACTTCCATAACTTAAAGAATTGCCTTCTCTTAACTCTTCCAAGAAAAACATCTGATCTGGATAAGATTATATATGCCTCTAATGGATTACCGTATTCAAATGGGAGATTGTACTCTATCCAATGTATTAGATCCTCTGGAGATTGATCTAAGAGCATACTCTCACTATAAACATCAGAATGATAGGTTTTGAATATCTTCTGCATAACTTTGAAGACATCAGTTTCTTGTGTCCTTTTTCCAATAACAACATCTTCAATACTAATATATTCTTTCCCTTCTGCAATAGCTTGCAAATCATTTATTGCAGCTCTTAAATCCCCTCCAGCGTTTTTTGCTATTGCTTTAAGTACATCTTTATCTGCAGAAATGCCCTCCATTATGCATATCTTCTCAAGAACTTTTACAATCTGTCTCTCATTCAATCTTTTAAAAGTAATCATTTTGACAAGATTTCTCAATTCAGGAGAGAGGTTATACGGTTCATTTGCTATTAATATGATAGGTTGTGCTGGTCTCTTTTTTAGAAGTTTTATTAAAGCAGTTTCCCCTCCTAAATCCTCCTTTTTGTGAATATTATCAACTTCATCCAACACTATTAATTTCAGCTTACCAGCTTTAGATGGGAAAAATTCTCCAGTATCACTAAGTGTTTCGTTAAACGCACCTTCTCCAACTATTCTGTATATAGTATTCCAATTTCTCTGATCGCTTGCATTTAATTCTACAACTTCCCAATCGTAAGTGTTTGCAATAGCCAAAGCCAGAGAGGTTTTACCAGTCCCAGGAGGGCCGGCAAGAAGTAATGGTTTTCCTTTTTTTCCGTCTCTCCACTCTTCAGCCCATTTTGTAACTTCTTTTAGAATTTCTTTTGGCAAAATCACATCTCTTATAGTTTTTGGACGATACTTCTCAACCCAGAGCATCCTATTTACATTTTTAACTAGGCATATATATCACTTTTCAAGCCATACTGTATCATCTTTTTTATGGTTATATTTAAAAACAAGAATTCTAAGATTTCCCTCAACGAAATGAATGGTGTTTGGAGTGCATAAGAAAACATCTCCACATCTAACTTTAAATATATTGTTGTCTAATCCCAAAGTTCCATTACCTTCAATGATGACAAAAATTTCTGTTTGAACTCTATGATAATGTTTTCCAACTCTCCCTTTTATTTCAACCATCTGAATAAATTCAGAATCGCTAATCCTATAAAGTATGGAAACTTTATAATTCCTCCTCTCCTCCCACCTTTCGGGAAAAAGCTTCATAGAACCAAATTAAAACCAAATTAAATATTAAATTTTTTAAATTTTTTAAATAAAGGTTGCAGTTTTTACTCCTTTTTTGCTAACTATAACACCGCTTGTATTTCTACCTTTTTTTGGAATATCATTGGAGTTTAAAGCTAAAGCGTATCCATCTTCACTTATAATCAGAAGAGTATCGGACTTAACCACTTCCGTGAAAACAACTTCTCCAGTTTTCTCATTAATTCTGTAATTTAAAACACCTTTCGCTCCTCTTGATGTTAATCTATACTGTTTTAAGTCAGTTATTTTTCCATATCCCTTTTTAGTTAGAGACAAGATTTTCTCTCCATTGTAGCAATCCATCCATGCTATTTCATCTCCGTTGAGTGTTATGGCTTTAACACCTTTAGCATTTCTACCGTATTCTGGAATTTCTTCAGCTTTAAATCTTACAAGTCTTCCCCTTTTAGTTGAGATTATTACTTCTTTTCCTTTCAGGGGTTTTACACAGGCAATCCTAGTTGGACTTGCAACTATCCCGAACTTTTTTGCATTTTTAAACTCTTCAACATTCACGAGTTTTATATGTCCATCTTCGGTGAGAATTATGACATCACTTTCATAAGGTAAAACCGCAACAATCTCATCACTGATGTTGAGTAAATTTTTCAGATTTATACCTCTTGAAGTTCTATCTTGTTTAGGAATCTCATATGCATTGAGAGAATATGCCCTTCCATTTTTTGTAAAGATCAACAATCTGTCGAGACTGTTTACCTTAGCTAAGATATTTGGCGAGTCATCTTTAAGTGAAATACCTATAATTCCAACTCCTCCTCTTCTTTGAATTTTAAATGAGGATATGTCCATTCTCTTAGCAAAATTATTTTTAGTTATTAGTATTAGATTGTCCTCTTCTGTAACCAGATCTTCAGCATTGATCTCATCAGCCTTAATCACTACGTCAGTTTTCCTTTTATCGCCATACTTCTCTTTAATTTCGATCATATCATTGACTATAATTGAATCAATTTTTTTCGGAGAAGAAAGAATTTCACTGAGTTCTTTTATCTTTTTCTTTAACTCCTCATATTCTTTTTTGACACTTTCCATTTCAATACTCGTCAATTTTTGCAATCTCATTTGAAGTATTGCCTCACTTTGCTTTTCGGAAAAGTTAAAATTCTCTATAAGTCTTTTTTTAGCAAAATCTGGAGATTTAGATAACTTTATGATTTCGACAACTTTGTCTATATCTTCAAGAGCTTTTTTTAATCCCTCAACTATATGAATTCTCTCTTCAGCCTTTTTCAACTCGTATTCAGTTCTTCTTTTTATTATCTCTCTCCTATGATTTACAAATTCTGCTATCAGCTCTTTTAAGTTTAAAATTCTCGGACGATTATTTACCAAAGCTAAGCATACTATTGAGAATGTCGTTTGAAGGGGAGTGTAGAAAAAGAGTTTGTTGATCACAACTTCGACATTTGCATTCTGTTTTAATTCAACAACTATCCTTATTCCTTCTCTATCTGATTCATCTCTAACAGTTTTAACGTCTTCCAATTTTCCATCAGCAATCAGTTCAGCTATTTTTTCGACTATTTTTGACTTTTTGAGTTGATATGGTATCTCTTTAATTATTATGGCATTTTTTTCAACTTCCACTTTTCCTCTTAAAACTATCTTTCCTTTTCCTGTTTCATAGGCTTGGATTATACCGTCTACTCCAACTATAACTCCACCAGTTGGAAAATCTGGAGCTTTTACGTATTTCATTAATTCCCTTACACTTATCTCTTCGTTATTTATATACGCTATAATCGCATCACAGATCTCGGAAATATTATGTGGGGGGATGTTAGTTGTCATACCAACTGCGATTCCACTGGAACCGTTAATTAGTAAATTAGGAATCCTTGATGGGAGAACTGATGGTTCTTTTAAAGAGCCATCAAAGTTTGGTGTGAAGTCAACTGTATTCTTTTCTATATCTTTCAACATCTCCTCAGCTATTTTTGTCAATCTCGCTTCGGTGTATCTCATTGCAGCAGCTTCATCCCCATCTATACTACCAAAATTCCCATGCCCCTCGATAAGAGGATATCTCATATTGAAATCTTGAGCCATTCTTACTAGAGTTTCGTAAACTGCTGCATCTCCGTGTGGGTGGTATTTTCCAAGAACATCACCTACTATTCTTGCTGATTTTCTGAATGGTTTGTTGCTAAAAAGCCCCATCTCATACATTGAATAAAGAATTCTCCTTTGAACTGGCTTTAGACCATCTCTTACATCAGGTAAGGCTCTTCCAATAATAACGCTCATTGCATAATCAAGATAGGAACTTTTAATCTCATCACTCAACTCTTTTGAAAGTTCCACACAATCACCTCTATTTAACCTCTATCTGTGAAGATAGTAATCCATCTTTTAGGAGAGAATCGAAAAATCTTTCATTTTTTAAGACCGCTCTTGCTGATGACACCAAAATTGCTCCACTCTCTATAACCTTTCTTGCACTCTTTACATCAACAACAGAGTTATTCCCAATAATATTGCCATAAGTTGATAACTTTCTTATCAAATTATAGTCACATCCTCCTCCTAAGATCATAGCATCTACATGCAAAGCGAAGACTCCAGCTTCAAAGAGTCTTTTTGCTAAATCTTCATACTTTACCTCTAAACCTCCCCTAATCTTAACGATAACATCACTGTATTTTGTTACGTTATTTACAATTTTTAGCAACTTATCCTGGTTATATAATAAACTTTGACCAACACCGATAGAGAGAAATTCTGGTTGCCTACAATGGGCATTAATCTCTAAGAAGTATTGATACTCTGAACAGAGTTTAGCAACTCTTGTGTAACCCTCATAATCTCCAGAACGCACGTTAATTGCCACTTTCCCATCAAAATCCTCCATTTTCTTGAGTTGCTCTTCTATTCCCTTAATAGGATTACTATAGATAAACTCCCTTCTTCCTCGTTTAGTAACTTCTATTCCAGCTAACATCGCCTTTTCATCAGCATTAAAACTGCCTAAAATAGCCAAAGCTACATTATGTTTTTTTGCAAACTCCGCATCTACTATTCCAGCCATAGCAGATAAGCATAAACGATTTTTAAATATCATATGTCATACCTCAATTCTTTGGTTATTATTTCCCCCTCAGCTATCTTTGAAGCCTGTCCAGCCATGTAAACAAGACCATTATTTTTAATCTCAATTCTCAGCTTCCCTCCAATTGTAATTATCTCAACATCTCTATCCATTTTTCCCAATTTTTCAGCAACAACGGCAACAGCTACAGCACCAGTTCCACAACTAAGAGTTTCTCTCTCAACACCTCTTTCATAAGTTCTAACTAAAGCCCTATTTCTATTTTCAACTTTTACAAAATTTACGTTTACTCCTTGAGGAAAAATTCTGCTATATCTTATTTCTTTTGCAACTCTTTCAACATCTATATCTAAGTTATCGACAAAAACCACTGCATGAGGAACTCCAGTGTTTACTGCATACACATTGTAACTATGTCCGTATATCTTAAACTCTCTCCCCCAGACATCATCTAATGTTGGGATATCCTCCTTACTGAACTTAGCCTTCCCCATATTTACCCTTATCCAGTATCCTTCTTCATCTTCACTAACATTTAATGATATAACTCCAGCAAGAGTTTCAGCTTTGAAAGTATTTTTAACGTAACCTCTTTCAAAAACGTATCTGGAGAAGCATCTTATCCCATTACCACACATCTCCGCCTCACTTCCATCACTATTGAAGTATCTGAATCTAATATCAGCATCAACATTCTGTGCTTTCTGGACAAATATAACACCATCAGCACCTAAGCCGAAATATCTATGAGAGATAGCTCTAACAAAACTCGGTTTTTTACTCTCTGGGATGAGGGTAGAATTGAACTCATCGAGGATTATGAAATCGTTTCCATTTCCATGCATTTTAACAAACTTAATTTTCTCTGGGATCATATAACTCAACCTTCATCCTTCAATACTCTTTCACCGCATTTAGGACAACAGAGTGATGACGATGAAACATCCCAAGCATCCCATTCATGTCCGCATACATCACATACAAGCCTCTTTTCAACCATGGTAACTCTCATTAGGAGAGATATTTAACTCTTTTGAGATCTTTCGAAATCACATTAGCTAACATGTAATCTATTTTAATGTAAAACACAGCTTTCATGTTATTTATGTTTTCAGTTTGGTGTTTACTTCAGGCATTTTTGAGGTCAGCTTTTATTAAGCTCTTTTTTATTTATCTTAATTGTATATTATTTATTATTTATCTTATATTATTTTTATTTAAATTTTATTAAAAATTTTATTTGAAATTAAAACGATCTTAAAACTTAGAATCTCGTAAAATTTTTATCTACTATGCCCTTTACTATTATAATGCTCAAGAAAACTATAGCATCTGCGTTTAAAAGTAAAGGAAAGAGCAAAATGGATAGATCGGAGCTAACGTATACACTTTCATTTGATCTAAACTGGTTCTCTCATGAAACTAGTAAAGAGGTTGTAAAGTTAGCTGAGAAGAGAGGTCTGTTAAAAGGTAACGATGAGCTTGAACCAACGTTTAATTTAGATGAAGTGGAAGTTCCTGTTGATTTTAAACCAGATTTAGAAAAGATAAAGAAATCAGACATCTTTGATGAACTTTTGGAAGAGATATCTGTAAAAACTGGAAAAGATAAACAAGAAATAGTATCAGAAATTAATAAGATGCAGATGAAATTGGGAAATATGTTAGATATTTTAGTTGTTACTATCTTATATGCAAAGCAAAATGGTGTAAATATATCGAGGTACATCGATGAAGTGGAGAAAGAAATATTCGGCTAAATCTGGAATCTTAGCAGATATAGCATCCTACTACCATAAAGGAGTTCTTTTTGTTGCTGATCTTCATTTAGGTTTAACTGGAAATGAAAAAGAGTTGTTACAAAATCTTCTAAGAG
>WAJX01000233.1 GCA_015523665.1 Ferroglobus sp. | reverse complement strand
CTTGGAATACTGTTATCATTTTTAATTTTTGAAAAAATATATAAAATACTTATGAAAATTGAAGAGAGAGAAAGAGGAGATATGAAAAATTACTCACGTGATTTAAGTTTAAATCCGAAGGTCATACTCATATCAATTTTAATATTCACCTTAATATACTCCCTCTTCTTTTCAGTATTTTTTAGCGATTTAGATGGTATAAAAAGAGGAGTAGTTGATTCAATATCTCATTGGATAGCTATGCACGAAATTAGGGATCATTGGAAGCCCATTTATTATTATGCAAAGATATTTTTGAAATATGAGTTTTTTGTAGTCGGTATGACGTTATTTGCTGTTCAAGAGTTTATAATGAGGTTAAAAAATAAAAGAATGACAAAAATAGAAGTTTTTGCGTTTTATTGGATGTTTACATCTTTAATAGCTTATCATGTCCTAAATCATAAAGTTCCTTGGCTTACAGTTCATATGATTGCTCCAATGGCATTTTTTTCCAGCATATATGCCTCAAAAATTGTTTTTAGTGAAGTAAAGATAAGGAAAATAATTTTCATATTAATTTTTTTAGTGAATACAATAATCGCTATACATATCACTTACATAGATTACAACAACACTGATCATGATTTGATATACATTCAAGTACAACCATCAGCAGTTGAACTTGCAAAGAAAATATCGAATTATAACGGAACAGTCCTCATTTATGAGCCAAAAAATGATTATTGGCCTTTACCATGGTATTTAAGACATGAGAGTATAGCATTTTCAAGCAAGTATTATAATGGATATGATGCAATTGTAACTTCTAAAGATGGCCTTAATAATATTCCAAAGAATTACCATCTAGAAGGGAGATATGAAATACGCCCAGGACATTATCTCTTTTTCCTAATTTCAAGTTTACATCAATCCTAAAGCAGTTAACTCTTCTGATATTCTTTCAACAGCTCTTTTTGCATCTTCTGGCTCTTTACCACCTGTAACAACCATCTTTCCAGAACCAAATATCAAAACAACAACTCTAGGATTATCCAATCTATAAACTAATCCAGGAAATTGTTCTGGCTCATATTCTATATTCTCTAATCCCAATCCAATTGCTATTGCGTTTAAATTTAAATCAACACCTAAATCTGCTGAAGCTACGATGTTCTGGACTTTAACATCAGGTTCATCAAAAACCTTAATCCCCAGAGATTTTATTATCTTTACTACCTGCTTCACAGCTCTTCTGGCATCTTCAACACTTTTTGAACCAGTACAAACAACTTTACCACTCCTAAAAACTAAGGCTGCTGCTTTTGGTTCTTTTGTTCTTAAAACAAGTCCAGGAAATTGTTTTGGCTTATATTCAGCATCTTTAACTTCTTTTGCTATCTTATTTAGATCTATATTTTCACCAATTTGCGTTGAGGCTACAACATTTTCAATTTTGATATTATATTCTCTCATAATCTCCCCCAACAACACTTTTATATAATATATAAATACCTTTGCCCGTGAAAATGTTTACGCCAAGTAAGAAATCTATCAGATTAGTCGTATTGATAAACATATTTGGCTTTTTTATGGGATTACTATTACAAATTTCAGTTAATCTAATCCCAATCCGTATTTTTGAATTTTGATTAACTAATTGTTCAAATTCACCACTTTTTTACTTTAACCTTTTTTAATTTATAAAGAGTTAAAAATGATTCAATACCCATTTTGCCTTAGCCAATGAAATAGAATATTAAATTTGGACGATTTTTCAATAGCCTTTTATTCAGTTTTCTTAGTTAGCAAAACTTTTGCTATATTCAGCTTTATTGACATCTCATTTTTACTGAGTTTGGGAAAGTATTATTGGAAAGTATTATTAATAATTCGTATAAAAAATTTAAAAGTATCGGCATTTATTATAGCATATCTCAATTAACAACTATTAACTATTCATTAATCTAAACACACCTATATATCTGTGAGATAGAAATCGTAAGATCGTTACAATTCTACTTTTGATCTTTTCTATAATCCTTACATTAGTTATTCCCAATTTCTTATAATCTGTATGAAAGCCCCGCAAGAACTTTTAGAGATGGATACACTTATTATTGAATTGTCTCCAAATCTTTAAATTACAAGGAATACGATTAAGTTTCTCTAACAACATCCTTCATAATGACTTTTCCACTCCTTAACTCATGACAGAGGAATTCATGAATTAGTAGTTGCATTACATCCCAATAGTGTTATCTCCTATCTCTTATTTCTTTATCTCTATTAGCTCCAGATAAAGGATGTTAACTGTCTCTTCAAGAGCAAAGGCAACATTCTTTTAATTTTAACTCCAATAAAATAATTTATAAAGAAAATTTTAAGCTTTAAAGGGGCACCCTACAAT
>WAJX01000232.1 GCA_015523665.1 Ferroglobus sp. | reverse complement strand
GGACTTGCAGAGACTTTTAAAGAAGGTATAAAAAGTAGAGATAAGATTTCATATATATTGACTCTCTCAATATTCCTTCTAGCCTTTATCTTCGGATATAGGAGATCCCTAACCAGCTTAGTTTTAGTCGCTATCTTTACATTACTCTTCGAATATTACATAAGAAAGATTTATGGTGGGATAAACGGAGATATAATTGGAGCATCTAATTGCATAACTTTCGTATTATCAATGGTGACATGGCTATGATAGCATTGGTTATGTGCGGTGGAAAGGGAAGTAGGATTGGGTTTAAGGAGAAACCGATGATAAAAATAGGAGAGAGATTAATCGATCATGCAATAAGAGAATTAACAATAGCCAAAATAGACTCAGTGTTTATAACCTCCCCATACACCCCTATGACGGAAAAATATCTAAGATCTATCGGCTTAGAAGTGTATAGAGCAAAAGGAAGAGGATATATAGAGGATTTATTTGAATTCATAAAAGTCTCTGGGATAGAGGATGATATTTTAACACTAAACTCAGATTTATACTATTTCACAAAGGGAATTGTAAACGATTTTTGCAAGCATTATGCCAGCATAGAAGAGAGAGCATTATCAGCATGTTATCCAGATGGTCGGAGAGTCGGAATAAACGCTTTTCAACCGATTATTAACAGAGATGAAGAACTTGAGGAAGCATTTTATTTCCTCACAACATATGATGTTATAAATGTCGATACTTTGGATGATCTGAGGATGATAAAATGGAGAAAGATGAATACTTTGAAAAGAGAAAATGGATGGTAGAGAAGTTAAAAAGAGAGCTTGAGCTTAGTGATAAAGTTGTAAATGCTATGTTAAAAGTTCCAAGACACATCTTTGTTTTTGATGAACTCAAAGATGAAGCATATAATGACTATCCCTTATCCATAGGCTTTGGACAAACAATAAGTGCTCCACATATGGTGGCAATCATGTGTGAACTTTTATCTCTTGAAGAGGGGAATAAAGTCCTTGAAGTTGGTGCTGGTAGTGGGTATCACGCTGCTGTGGTTGCAGAGATAGTTGGAGAGAGAGGAAAAGTTATTGGAATAGAAAGAATTCCAGAACTTGCCAAATTTGCAAGAGAAAATATTAAAAAACTGGGTTACGAAAATGTTGAAATTATCGTTGGAGATGGAAGTAGGGGTTATGAAAAAGAAGCACCTTATGATAGGATATACGTAACCGCTTCAGCTCCAGATATTCCTCCTCCGTTGATTGAACAGTTAAAAAAAGGTGGGAAAATGGTAATTCCTATTGGTGATTTTATACAATATCTCTATGTTATTGAAAAAGATAAAAAAGGAAGAATAACAAAGAAGAATTGGGGAAGTGTAAGATTTGTCCCGTTAGTGGGAGAATACGGTTTTGATCATAAAGGTTAGATTGTAAAACTTAAATTCCATCATAGCTCGTTAATTCTATGGAAACGTTGATTCTAACGCAAAACGAAATAGAAAAGATATTAGACATGAAAGATGTTATGGAAGTGGTTGAAAACGCTTTTAAGTTACACGGACTTGGAAAAACTCAAATGCCTGCTAAGATATATCTCACATTTGAAAAAGGAGATCTTAGAGCCATGCCAGCTTGCTTAAATGGTAAAGCTGGAATAAAATGGGTAAACTCACATCCCTCCAACAGAGAGGTTGGTTTGCCTACTGTAATGGCTTTATTGATATACAACGATCCAGAAACCGGTTTTCCACTTGCGATTATGGATGCAACTCACATCACAAATATGAGGACTGGTGCTGCAGGAGGAATAGCAGCAATGTATTTGGCAAAAAAAGATTCTAGAATTTTTGGATTCATCGGAGCAGGGACACAGGCAAAAACGCAGATAATGGCTTTAAAAGAAGTGTTTAAAGTTGAGAGAGTTAAGGCTTATGATATAAACAAGAAAAGCCTTAATGATTTCTCAAAATTCTGTGAAAAGATGGGAATTGATATAGAGATTACCGATGCAAAGAACGTCTGTAAATGTGATGTTCTCACAACTTCGACGCCTTCAAGAGCACCTGTTGTAAAAAATAGCTGGATCAACGAGGGTATGCATATAAATGCTATTGGTGCTGATGCCCCAGGGAAACAAGAACTTGATGATAAGATACTGTTAAGAGCGAAGATAGTTGTTGATGATTACGAACAAGCCATTCATGGAGGTGAGATCAATGTGGCTATCTCCAAAGGTGTGATAAAGAGAGAAGACATCTATGCAACTCTTGGCGAAATAGTTGCTGGAGTAAAAAAAGGGAGGGAAGGAGATGAGATAACAGTTTTCGATTCTACCGGTTTGGCAATTCAGGATATAGCCACAGCATCAGTTGTGTTTGAAAAAGCTGTTAAGATGGGAGTTGGAATGAAGATTAAATTCTTTGAAGTGGGAATGATATGAAGATTGGAGCTTTTATCTCAGGAGGAAAAGATTCTATGTTAGCATTACATAAAGCTTCCATAGAACATGAAGTAGTTTGCATAATTTCGGTAATAGCAGAGAACAGAGACTCATTTATGTTTCATACAGTAAATAACTCAATTGTAGATGTTATCGCAGAATGTATAAAGATCCCACTTTTTAAAATTTTTACAAGTGGAGAAAAAGAAAAGGAAGTTGAAGATGTGATCAATTCTTTGAAAGTTTTAGATATAGACGGAATAGTTATCGGAGGAATTGAAAGTGAATATCAGAAAAAGAGATTTGAAAAGATTTGTAAATCCCTCGATATTAAAATGTTAGCCCCTTTATGGAAAGAAAATCCAGAGAATATACTTAGAGAAGTTTCAGAGAAATTTGAGGCTATAATAGTTAGAGTTTCAGCATATGGGTTAGACGAAAAATGGCTTGGGAGGAGGATAGATGAGAAATTCATTCAAGATCTCAAAAAACTTAAAGAGAGATTTGGCATTCATTTAGCTGGAGAAGGGGGAGAATACGAAACATTAGTGTTAGATGCCCCACTCTACAAGAGAAAAATTGTTATAAAAGATGCAGAGATAAAAAGAGACGTTTTAAGTTCAGAATATATAGTTAAAGAGATAAGTGTAAAACCTAAATAAATTTTTATTAATATGATGTATAATAGATAATAACAAATAACATAATAAAAAAATTTATATTAAATTTTTTATTTATATAATAAAATAAATTTATTAATATTAATTCTTTAGTTATAATTCTTAATTTTCTAACTATCTCCACAATTAACGATTGAGAATCAGTGTTGAATTATCGGTAATATTAAAAATCCACAACAAATTCATAAGAACGGAATTCTATAATCTCATAAACTAAAAAAGATAGTAGTGTAAGAAAATTTAGAGGTGATATGGTGAGGTATCAGTGTAAGATATGTGGATATGTTTATGATGAAGCGGAAGGAGATCCAGATAACGACATACCGGCTGGAACAAAGTGGGAAGATTTGCCAGATGATTGGGTCTGTCCCATCTGTGGAGCAGGTAAAGAGGATTTCGAAAAACTTGAATAATCCAACAACCCTTTAATAACCCTTTTACTTTTCTTTTTTTTAGAGGTGATAAAATGGAAGAGATAAAACCAAATGTATTTTGGGTTGGAGCTATAGATTGGAATATTAGAGATTTTCACGGTTATGAAACGAGATTTGGAACAACTTACAACAGTTATCTGGTTAAAGGAGAGAAGGTGGCATTAATAGATACTGTAAAACATGGGTTTGAAGATGAATTGTTAGAAAAATTAGATGAGTTGAATGTGAAAGATTTAGACTACTTAATTGTGAATCACATAGAAATGGATCATGCTGGGTGCGTTGATGTAATAGTTGAGAGATATCCAAAAGTAAAGATTGTAACAAACATAAGGGGTAAGAACGGTTTGAAGGATGCATATAACATCGATCATGATACTATAATTGTAAAAACTGGGGATAAGCTCAATCTTGGAAATAAGACTTTAATGTTCATAGAAACGCCACTAATACACTGGCCAGACAGTATGATGACTTATGTAGTTGAAGATAAACTTCTAATCTCAAACGATGCTTTTGGCATGCACTATGCGAGTGAGAGAAGATATGATGACGAATTTAACGACGAGGAGATAGGTAGAATTTTCTTTGAAACTGCAAAATACTATGCTAACATAATCCTTCTTTATAGTGATAGAGTTAGAAAAGTTTTGAAAGAAATAAAGGATATGGGATTAGAATTTGATGCCATCTGTCCCTCTCATGGGATAATATGGAGAAAGAGAGTTAACGAAATTTTAAGTCATTATAGTAAGTGGAGCAATGGAGAATGGGAGAATAGAATAGTTATAGCTTACGACTCCATGTGGAACCATACAGAGAGAGCGATTCATGAAATAACAAAAGGAATAGAAGAGATCGGAGTTCCATTTTCGATTTATAAGCTTAGAGTTAGTGATCTTACTGAGGTCATGACAGAAGTTATGCTTTCTAAGGGATTAATTGTTGGAAGTCCAACACTTAACAGGGAGATATTCCCAAGTGTTGCTGCATTTTTGACATATATGAAAGGTTTAAAACCATTTAATAAGATAGCTGGAGCTTTCGGTAGCTATGGTTGGAGTGGAGAAGCTGTAGAAAAGATAGTTAATGTATTTAATCAACTCAAATTCGATGTGGTTAAGAGTGTTAGATTTAAATTTAGCTATGAAAAAGTAAAAGAAGATCTCAGGAATCTCGGAATACTTGTCGCTGAAAAAGTGGCAATGAATAATGATGAAGGACAATAGATTTTAAATAAATAAAAATAAAAAAATAATAATAATGACAATAAAAATATAATTATGTTTCATAATTTATATCTTAAATCTCAAAATCGCTCCTATCCCGCCTAAAGCATCTAATCTACTTCCTGGCTCGAATTCAGAACTCATTATAATTACTCTACTTCCTGTCTTTTCAACATTTGAAAGAAAATTATCGATATCCCATTTCTCCCTTTCATCAGATAGAAATTTATCAGAGACCAATAAAATCTCTATAGCTCCATATTCATACGCTTTTCTAACCTCTTCCAATCCATAAACTGCTTTTCCATCTTTTGCGATCTCTTCCATGAATTTATCCATAATTTTCGCCTCTCTAGCGATTCTAAGCTCTCCAATAACCTTATCCATCACCCCTCTTTTCAAAACCTCTACAAACCCCCTTATGCCAATTGAAGATGTATCACAGATAACGACTTTTGAGGAAAATTCTGGATATTTTTCCTTTAAATACGTTAAAAAATCTTGCTTTGTAAATCCTGGACCAGCTAAGATTAGATATTGAAAATCGATATCTTTAAGAGCTGAAGCAACTTCACCAAAAAATTCTCTTCTATAATTATCCATATCTTTACCATAACTTCTGATTACATTTACTAACTCTTCAACACCCCATTGTCTAACAACACCAAAAACAGCATATCCCTCCTCTATTGTAAGTATTACAACCTCGGGACTTTTTGAACTTTTCACCGCTTCCTCTAACCTTCTTAAATGCCGATCATTCCATTCTTTTATAAGTGTTATCTCCTTCCCAGGAGAGATCGTTATTGTATGATGTCCTGATTCTTCAATTCCTTCTATTATCTTTCCAGTTATTCTCAGTCTATTTGTAAATTTCTGGAACTCAACTTTTTTAACTTCAATTCCAATTCTTACAGTTATCCTCTCCTTATCACTTCTAAGCTTATCTGGATTCTCAACTATTCTCTTAGTTAGAGAGAAAACCACATCTCCTGGCTGTATAATATGCTTAAGATGCCAAAGATCTTCAACGCTCTCTGGGATTAATCTTACTTCTTTTTCCTTTCCCCTTTGAATTTCTTTTACTATTCTCATTCAAACACCTTCTATAAAATTCAAATGGATGTTTTACCCCACAATTAGAGTAACAGTTTTGATACGTCCTCATTGTATCACATGATGGGACTTCATATTCTTTCCCGCTTCCCCTCTTCCCAGCGATATGTTCTATTTGATACCTAGCCTTTTCCTCATCAAAATCTGGAGAATTAGAGAATATTCTCATTATCTCATCAATATCATAATTTAACTTTAAGAGAAAACTGGCGAGAGCAAACCTTGCAGTATGAGGAACGTTAAGACCATCTCTAATGTCGGAGATTATCTTTTTAAAGCAGGGAGGAAAACAATTTATATTTCTAATACTCGGAGTTTCAAAATCTCTTCTTTTGGAGTCATATTCATAAACAATATTCATAAGCCTATTTATCCCCTTAAAATCAAATTCTAATCTTTCAACAAGTTTTTCTTTCAAAAATTCCTCAATAATTCTGAAGAACTCTTTCCTATTAACTCTCACAAATCCGTTATTTAATTCTCTATTATAAAGTTTCCATTCTCTAGCCTTTATTTTAACACTAGCCTTTAAAAAATCGGAAACATGAACCTCATCACCTCTATACTTGATATTGAAGTTAGAAGCCATAATTTCTGGGAGTTTTTCTAGTTCATCATTTTCCATAATAATTCTATAATATCTGGCCATACTTGTAGAGAACTTTCTTAATGCTTTTAAACTCCCTTTGGAGACAGCTGATCTAGAAAAAATATATGCTAAAACTTCTCTTTTAGCTAAAGCCTTTAAATAACTGTAATTTTCTGAAAAATAGTCACAAATCTTAAAACATTCTCCACACAAATCGCAAAAAGTCCAATTCCTATCCGATCTTATAGCCTTTTTTTCACACACTTCCCTACAATTCTTATCTTGACAAGCATCGCATAATAAGTTGTAGTACTCAAAACTATTATCCATACTCTCATTATGTAAAGAGAATCTCAGAATCTCTTCAGCCCTTTCTAAAGCTTCTTTCTGTAACGTATTAGATATATTGTCTTCAATTAAATATTTTGCAGGTTTTAAAAATGGATACCTTATGATAAGCGGTAATAAAGGCAAGAGTGAAAATCTCATTATTCTGCTTCAATTCTTGGAGCAAGTATATACTCGACTCTTGCTCTTCCGTCTGCAACATCAAAGATTAGCCTAACAGGATAATTATTCCCCAGATGTATTGTCATTTGATCTCCAGAACTTGCGATTTTTATGAACTCTTTTAAATACTCTACACTAAACATACTCCTCGCAGTTGCTTTGTTAAATTCTATCAATTCTGCTTCACTCATATGAAATGTTATCTTGTCTATATCTCCCTCAGCTTCTATATAAAATCCTGTCTCATCACTTCTAAAGATTACATGGTCACTTATCTTATCCGCTGCTTGTATGGCTTTTTTAAATTCTCCTGCATCTAATTTAAGCTGTGCCGAAAGTTCTAAATTCGGTATTTTTGGCTCTTTTCTTATCGCAGAAGGATCTATGAGTGAAAGTGTGTAATTTACACTTCCAAACTTTATCTTCATACTCTCATCTTCAATCTTCAATTCAACAAGCTCATTCTTCTTTATCGATTTTGC
>WAJX01000231.1 GCA_015523665.1 Ferroglobus sp. | reverse complement strand
CCCTTATAATAAGCTTTTGAACCCATCTCCCCTCTCGTTATGGCAACTATATCGACGACTTCAAATATTTTGTTATTATTTTTATTATTATTTTTTAATAAATTATATTCATATTCTGACATTATTACTATATCACAAAACTTCAGCAGTTTTTCAATTTTTTTAAATCCCATTGAAGAGTAAGGATATCCAGGATTTAAAATGACTTTTTTTCCAACCTTCTTTGCTTTTTTAGCTAATTTGAGGTGGAAGTTAAAGCTATCTTCTGATGGGTAAGGATCAAGGTAAATAGCTGAGAGATCTGACATCTCATCATCTTTCACCTTAAAATTAAGGATAGCTGACGCATTTGGATGAACAAAAAATGTCCTTTCCCCATTTGAATCGACAAAAACTTCAACGATACCAGTAGGCAAATCTACAAAATTTAATCTACAATCAACTCTAAAATTGAGCATACTCTCAATAAAGAGTTTTCCATTCTCGTCTTTACCGATAGATGAGAAAAATCTTGTTTTAATCCCAAATCTTGATAAAGCACAAGCTACATTAGCTCCGGCACCTCCTGGGACTTTTTTAACTTTTTTAACTACAGCATGTCCACCAAGCTCTGGGAATTTTTCGATAAACTTTATTTCGTCGATTAATGCAGGCCCAAAAACACCAATCATATTAAAATTAAAAGGGTTGATAATATAGTTATTATTTATTATTTGACTTGACTTTATATTTACTTTATATTTTATAAAAAAATAAATAATTATAGATAATTTTTTATATCGTTATTTCAGCTTAATTAATATGTGTATTAAAAATTTAACTAAACAAATTTTTTAAATTTAAATACTATAATAATAAATTAAAAATTTAAATTGATTTTATTATTTTGTCTATTTTTTCTATCTCTCTCTTTATATCTTCTAAAGCTTTACTGCTGTCTAAGTATTCCAAATTTCCACCGCACTTTGGGCATATGAAACCGTATTCCATAGATTCTTCGTATGAAGCTTTGATACATCCGTTGAGGCAAATATAATACACACTTGTGTCTTCAATTTTAAGCTTTTCTTCAAGTTTTTCTTTTGTTCTTTGCAACTCTTTAATAAGAACTTCTCTTTCTCTCTCATACTCTATTCTCCAATGATACTCCATCCAACCAGTATCATCATCCTTTATCCTTCTATATTTGGCTAAACCAAGCTCATAGAGTGAGAATAAAGCTTTTCTAACTTCATTTATTTCCACTTTTAGCTCCTCTGCGATTTGTTCATCTGTGAATTCTTCTTTGATTCCCATTGAATAAATTACTAACCCTATCTCTCCAGCCACTCTTTCAATTAGTTCTATGATCAACTCTTCTATATCTCCAACTTGGCTCGCCTCCACAAAACATTTAATTTATTTTAACGTTATTTAATTTTGCGCTTTGCATAATAATAATTATTATTAATCATTATAGTTTATTAATTATAAAATATTTTATTTTTATAATATAAATGCATATGAAATATGATGCAGGATGTAAATTGATTATGGTGGAGAGTGGGAAGTAAAAGTTACGATATCGGAGTTTATCGATTCAATAAACGAACTTAACAAACTTAACAAAGTATATATAATGTCAAAATCAAGATGACTATGCCAGTAATTCAGAGAGGTGAGAGAGATGAAAGCACCTAGTGATACAACGAAATACTTAATCTATGCTGAAATAATCGCTGATGGTGTTGTTGAGAGACCAGATGTGGTTGGTGCTATATTCGGTCAAACTGAGGGTTTGCTTGGGGATGATCTTGATTTAAGAGAACTTCAGAAAACTGGGAGGATAGGAAGGATAGAAGTAAAGATCGAGAGTAAAGGAGGAAAGAGTTTTGGAGAGATTAAAGTTCCCAGTAGTCTTGACAAGATAGAAACAGCCATTTTAGCTGCTGCACTCGAAACAATTGAAAGAGTTGGTCCGTGCTCAGCTAAGATAAGAGTAAAGAAAATTGAAGATGTTAGAGCCAGTAAGAGGAGAAAAGTTGTCGAAAGGGCAAAAGATATACTGAGAGATTTATTTGAAGAGCCAGAAATTGAAAGTGAAAAAATAGCAGATCTCGTTAGACAAGCTGTGAGAGCTGAGGAGATAATAGAATACGGAGAAGAAGGATTACCAGCGGGTCCAGCAATAGATGAGTCTGATGCCATAATTGTTGTTGAAGGAAGAGCAGATGTTCTCAATCTTTTAAGACATGGCATAAAGAATGTTATAGCTGTTGAAGGGACGAACATACCAAAGACAATTATAGAGTTGAGTAAAAAGAAGACTGTTACAGCTTTCCTTGATGGAGATAGAGGTGGAGATTTAATCCTCAAAGAACTTTTACAAGTTGCAGATATAGACTACGTTGCTAAAGCACCAGAAGGAAAAGGAGTTGAGGATTTAACTCAGAAGGAGATAGTTAAATCTCTTAGAAATAAGGTGCCTGTTGAACAAGTCCACATATTAAAAGGTAAGGATTTGAAAGAGAGAGAAGAGATAGAGGAGAAAGAAGAGAAAGAGGAGAAGGATATAAAAGACGTAAAGGAACTTCTCAAAAAACATAAGAAAGAAGTTGAAGGAAAACTCATAGCAAGGCTAATAGACAGAAATATGGAGGTTATAAAAGAAATTCCAGTCAGAGATTTAGTAAAACTTTTAAAAACCAACAATGTCAGATGTGAAGGAATAATTTTTGATGGTGTGATAACTCAGAGAGTCATTGATCTTGCTGCAAAGAGAGATGTTAGCTATCTTGTTGGTGTCAGACTCGGTAGTGTTGTGAAAGTACCTACCAGTTTAAAGATAATCACATTTGAAGAACTCTAAGTTTAATTACATTTATTTTTTT
>WAJX01000230.1 GCA_015523665.1 Ferroglobus sp. | reverse complement strand
GTTTATAATTGGGGTTTTAAAATTTTTCCTTTGAATTTGAGATTGTGATATCATCCTTAATTAGAATTTTTATAGCATTTTTAAGCCAAACTTTAAATCTCTTTAAACCTCTTAAAACTCTTTTATTTCAAATTTTAAATTCTCATCTATTAACGTCCTGAGAAGATCGTCCAAATAACTCTCAGTGCATACTACTATAACCCCACAGCCATGATTTGAAGCTTCTATACATGCATTTTTTGAGCCGAAGTATATCGGCTCAACACCAGCTTTTCTACATGCAACCAGCGATTCAACACCTATAGCGGTGACTATACTCCTAGGCTTTCTTTTTATCAAATTTGCAAGCAAACTTATGTTTATCTTTCTACTTCCTCCCTCTCCAACATCTGGAACTTTTACGATGATTATCTCACCTTTTTCTGGAGGATCATAACCAGATGTTGGTTTAATTAAAACATCTTCACCATCCTCAGCTGAAATCAATGCTATTCCATTTCCTTTGTCACTTTTTTTTGCAAAAAGATAACCATCTTGCATCCAATAATGAACTGAATCTCCCTCTCTTATTTTCCCCTCAGCAATAGCAACAATCTGTTCAGAATATATTTTTTTTAGCAAATTTTCAGAGAAGAGATGTAGATCAACCAGACTTTTGTTCAACCAATCTTTTCCCTTTTCTGTTACCTCATAAAAACCCTTATGAATTACCCTTATAAAACCTTCACTTATCAACTCCTTAAAATGCTCGGATATTGCTTGAGGTGTTAAATTTAGTTTTTTTGCTATATCTCTTTGGTTATACTCTTTCCTGATCATCAATTCGGAAAGAATTAAAAGTCTTACAGTATCTTTTCTATTTAGTAAAACTCTCATCCATCTCTGTAGGCTTTGTAGGAATAAAAAAATTTTCCATGTTTGTATGCATACGTGTGTTAAGGTATCACTAAGGCAATAATTTTTTAATCATTACCATTCTTTTTTTTATGGGTTGGGTGATGCCCATGCATAAAGAGGAACTTGTATTACTGCATTTAACCCTCTTCTACATTAAAAGATTCTTTGAAGAGGTAGGGATTGCTAACGGACATTTTAGAGAGTATGATAAACTTGGGATAAAGCCAGTACACATCCATAAAAGCAAGGCTGAGCATAAAAAAGCTGTGTTCTTACTCTGTAGGGGGATTTCTGATATATTTAAAACGGTTGATACAGAGTTGCTGATTAATAATCCGAAAGTAAAGGAGTACTTAGATTCTATCCCTGAGATCGAGTGCCATTAAAAAAGCATCCTCTCCATCTGAATAATAGGAATTAAGTCTTCCAATTATGTAAAAACCCATTTTTTTGTATAGGTTAATTGCTGGAGTGTTTGAGACTCTAACCTCCAATATGATCCTTTCCTTACCTCTACTTTTAACTCTTCTTATAGCTTCTCGTAATAACATCTCTCCTATCCCTTTTCTTCTATATTCTTTTTTCACAGCTATCGACATAATCTTCTCTTCTCTCCCCAGATCCATTAAAACTAAATATCCGACTACTTTTGAATTCAGTTCAGCTACTATTATATCTTTTCCATACGTTAGGTATATGTAGAGATCATAGGAAGGGCTGAGCGTATTAAAAGCTTCTCTATCTATTTCAATTATCTCTATGGAGTCTTTAACTGAGTAATCTCTAATCACAACTGATATCACAATGTTTTAAATATCTCTTGTTCGTTATAAATGTTTGTGTTAGAAATTGCTGAGTTTATCGAGAGGAATTATAAGGGGAAAGTTGTGGAGGTGGGAGTTGGGAGAAATTATATTATCGCTGATTATTTAGCTAAAAAAGGATTTGAAGTTGTAACAACAGATTTAAATCCGTTTAGAGACTCTACTGTAAAGGATGATATTACAAATCCGAATATAGCCATCTATAGGGGTTCAAGTTTGATATATTCAATTAGACCACCTTATGAAATACAAGGTGATATAGTTAAAGTTGCTGGATATGTCGGTTGTGACGCGATAATATATCCGTTAAAAAATGAAATCATAAGAGGGGGTAAATTGATAAATTTTAAGGGAACATCATTTTACATATTTGCTAAAAATAAAACAGAAATAAAAAATAAATATAATATTTTTTAATTTAATAAATTTTAATTTTTTAAATAAATTTAAAAAATTAAATGATCATATTTAATGTCTGATAGTTAATGAAAATTTAAACAAAAATTAAAAGCAAGAAATATATGATTTGGGAATAATTGTGTTTTGTCTTAGGCAATAATCATAGGAGATAAAATTAATATTAACATTAAAAGGTGATCATGATGGAAAACTTCATATTTGAGATGGAGTCATTAAAATTTGTTCCGAGATCTGGATGGCTTAGATTTGGAATTAAAAATCCTGAAAGTGTTGCTGAGCATTCTTTTATGACAGCTGTTATAGCTTTTATCCTTGCATACAAAGAAAGCGGAGATATTGATAAGGCATGTAGAGCTGGGATAGCTGCATTGTTTCACGATGCACATGAAACGAGAATAACAGATCTCCATAAACTTGCGAGAAGATATGTTGATGTAGATTATGAGAGATTGAGGAGTGATATTTTTAATTTTGATGAAGGTAGAGTAATATTATCCCTTTTAAAGGAAAATAAGGAGATAGTTGAAGATGCTGATAAACTTGAGCTTTTAGTTCAAGAGAAAATTTATCTCTCCTCTCAGTTTTTCGGAAAAAAACTAAATTTCAAAAGTAAGATAGCAAAAGAGCTAGCAGAGAATATTAAAAAGGCAGATGCAAGGTGGTGGGAGAAACTTGAATAAGTTTATAGTTGATAGAATGCTTGGAAAATTAGCTGTTTGGCTCAGAATCTCTGGATATGATACGATCTACATCAGCGATCTTAATGTTAAAGATGAGGACGATTTTCTTTTAAACAACCATAGAGATAGAGTTTTAGTGACTAGAGATCGAGAATTGTATCATCGTTCAGTTAAATCAAAAAGAAAAGTAATTTTGATAAAATCTGATTTAGTGGAAGATCAGATTAGAGAGATGAGGGAGATTGGGGTAGAGTTTAGAATAGTTATGGAGAGATGTAGCGTTTGTAATACACCTTTGAGAAAGGCTAAAAATGATGAGATCTTAAGGATTATGAAAAGAGAGGGAATAAGAGAGGATCTAAGGGAAAAATATGAATTATGGTATTGTGAGAGATGTGATAAACTCTATTGGATGGGCAGTCATTGGAGAAATATGGTTAAGTTTTTGAAAAGAGTTGAAGCTTTTGATCGAGATAATGCCTGATGTGATGGTGTCTGATTTAGCTAATAATTGATTTATGTGGTGATTGGATGGAAGAAATTAGGATCTGTCCTGAGCATGGATATTATAGGGGAGAAGAATGTAAGTGCGGATTTAGAGGGAGTGTAATTCTTGAGAAAGAAAGGGTGGAAAGGTTGGGAAGATTTATTTCAGGTCTTTTAAGACATTTTCCAGACAGATTTAAACTTGAAATGGATAAAAATGGTTGGGTTGAGTTCGATAAACTTGTAAAAGTTGTTAAAAGAAGGTATAAATGGGCAAATCAGTGGTTAATTAAAGCAGTGATATATAGTGACGAGAAAGGGAGATATGAGCTTAAAGATGGGAAAATTAGAGCTAGATATGGGCATAGCGTAGATGTGGAGTTAAGCGATTATCCAGAAGCTAAAGAAGAAGTACTTTATTATGGTACAAGTGAGGAAGAAGCTATCAGACTTCTTGAGATAGGAATTAAACCGGTAAATCAAAGATATGTCCATCTTTCAACAACTCTCGAAAAAGGAGAAGAGATCGCAAGGTTAAGGACAGATGATCCAATAATTCTTAAGGTTGATGTAAAGATGGCGAAAAAGTATGGTGTAAAGTTTTTGAAGGTAAATAAAGATATAGTACTTGCTGAGGAGATACCCCCAGAATGTATAATAGATGTTATAAAGAAATAAAAATATAATAAATAAAAATAATTAGATGAGAAAATGGTTGTAAAGTAGAGATGATATGAGGTGAAGATTTACATAATTATATAATTAATAATAAAAATAATATAATTAGAAATATAAAAGTATATAATTAAAAAGGCAACAAAAGTACTGATATATTATTACTAATATTGTCAATATCATTCACTTATCATAAAACGCCGGGGGTGGGATTCGAACCCACGCGGGCAGAGCCCAGTGGCTTAGCAGGATGTGAAAACCTCTTTAGAGGGAACAGAAAGCCTCTGAAAGAGATTTACCAACAGCATAAAAATGAGTTCATAAAATACCTTGAAAGAAAAGTGAGTGAAAAAACACTCAATGCCTACATCTCAGCAATCGAAAAGCACCTACCTAAGAACATCACACAACCACGTGAGTTGAGAGAGCAGATTAACTTCGAGAAAAGAAGCAAATACATTTCACTGGCATTGAGAAACCTCTTGAATTTCCTTGAAGAGGAATATTTTGTGGATTCGATTAATGGATATAGTATAGCCCAATGGAAGAAACACATACCTATCAAAAAATCTGGAGTTACAGAGATCTATCTCAGCGATGATGAGGTAAGAGAAGGATATGAGAGAGTTCATGAAGACTTTAAAACATTCTACAAACTCTTAGTATATTCAGGTGGTCGTTTTCAGCATGTGTTTTCAGCTCTCGAAACCTTGAATCAACAAAACATCGTGGTGATTGAGAAACTTGGAATAGCAAGGTATCCGATCATTGGCATTTCCACCAAGCAAAAGAAAGGATTCTGGTTATATTTTCCAGCTGATTTTGTGGATGAATTGGTAAGCTATAAATCACAATCTTTTGACTGGACACTCGATAACCTCACAATCTCAAAGAGAGTAAGACCAAAAGCCATCAGGAAATGGCACTACAACAAAATGATCGAGTGTGGCATTGATGCTTCAATTGCCGACTTTATCCAAGGCAGATCACCAGCTTCAGTAGGTGCCATGCATTACTTAGCCACAGCTCGCCAATCAGATAATGCATACTCAAAGGTTGTGGACGAGATTAGAAAAGTGATCGAATGATTTTTTCTTCAGATTTTCTCAACTCCTTCTTTTCACCTATTAACTCCTTATTATCACCTTAGAACATGCTGAAGTTTTGGTGCAAAATTTTTAAAATTTCAGAATTCATCAATTATAACAAACATCTTTCTATGTATGTATGACATACAATTATTTAATGAAGATGTTCAACTTGAACAATTTGAACAATTAGATTACATCAAGCATTGCATGTTTTTCGTGTTGTAAATGTATGTTAGTTACTTACTCTTTATTTCTAAATTGATTGATTGGATGGATGAATAATTTTTCTTAAATACTATTGTGAACATCCGGGTTTTGGTGCAAAATCAGAATATGTTCTCTCCTTGGAAGTCGAAGAAAATTTCGAAATCCTGGAAGAACTGACCAGTCGAAAGATTGTTAGACTTACTGTAAGTAAGACATACACAGTTTTTATTTCGACAAAGTGTATGGCAAAAAGGAGTCCATGAAAAGGATCTCATAGAGACACATCTATTGTGAGTAATTACCTACATTTTGTGAGATTGCGAGCTTAACGCAGTGCTGAAAAATTTGATAATAGATTTATTTTGTGTTAATTATCTCTTTTATTTCCTCATCAGTGAGTTTATCAGTTTTCCTCAAAAACTGTTCAAGAAGGAAGCTTACGACATCAGAGACACAGACTCCATCACCTTTCAACTTTTTCAAATATATCCCCTCAATCCAAACTGAGGTTTCTTCTCCTTCTCTTCTTACCTGTTGCCATCAGGTAAAATGTCAAGTTGAATTTCTCAGGAAGATCCATATCCATGATCAAACCACCTCCTTCATCTCTCCTCCATCTTCTCCATTTCTGTTGATCTTTTCAATAAGTTTCATGGTCACATCAAGGACATCATCAACATCAACTCCATCAAGCCTTACCTCCACCTTCAATCCTCCTCCATCCTCATGGTTTGAAAACTCAATTGAAATGTATCTCACTGGAAATTGATAAACCTCAAAATTCTCGGCCTCAGCCATCTCATCACCTCAATACCACAAAACAGGAACCTCTCCTCTCATAACTTTCAGCTTGGCAAAATATCGAAACACATCAACAACTCTTAGCTTAGAGGCAACAAGATAAATTGTGCTGTGATCTGGCTCTTTCTTGATGTTGAAGCTCAACTCTTTCAGATAAT
>WAJX01000229.1 GCA_015523665.1 Ferroglobus sp. | reverse complement strand
TTAAAATCTGAAAGGGATTCCTCATTAAAGCCATAAGCATCTCCACATACTTAACTCCGCTCATTTTTGCAATCTCAGAATATGTAACTACTTTTCCTTTTGGAATTTCTATAATTTTCTCATAAACCCTCCTGTTCCTGTATTCAAACTCTGGCAGTGCAAATTTTTCACCATTAATTACAACGCACTTCAGCTTTTCACTCAGCCAATCCTCAAGCTCCTTTGATTCCACAACTTCACCTCTTAAATTATGATATTCGCATATTTTATTTAAGTGCTTCCTTGCTTTTTCCTTTGAATAGTGCCACGCATAGGCTAAAGCCTTGCCATCTCTCACAAGGAAGAGAACCTCAACTTTAAAGCCAAAGAGGTTCATCTCTCCTCACCTTTTGCCATGCTTGCTGGACAAATAAACTTCATTTTACATTTTTTACATGCTTTTTTATGGGTTATGAAATTAACTGGAGTCATCAGGACAAATAGAATAAGTAGGATTAAACTTGAAGGAGAATAGTTGAGGATAAGGGCTACAGTAATCCCGGCTATCGGAATTAAGGTAGCAAGCATCCAAGTTATGCCCGCAAGTTTTACTCCAAGTTCATAATTCCCAGAGTTTTTCTTAAACATAAGGGCAGAAAGCTTGCTCCAAGCTGTGCTACATCTTTTCCTCCATTAGTAATAACAATTCGTGCATAGATGCTTTCTTAGAAACAAAGATGAGCATTGTAACGAGGAATAGAACATATAATAGCGAAACTACTGAAAATCCGTAAATTTGTAATGGCAACATCCCAAGAAATCCAATTCCAAAGTAGGCGATGTAAAAAAGATTTTGTCCAATGACACATCCAAACGGATATTTTTCAAGCCCTTCTTTGTATAATTTATCTTCATACTCATTTTAATCACTTTTCGGCTCAAAGGCTTTGTTGGACATTGCTCAACAGGCATATCTGCTGGAATTTCATGTCCAAAACAATCTCCTCTTGTCTCATCTATCGGTTTGTAGTACTTGCAGTCCTTACATGTGTATTTCTTCTCACTCATCTTTTATCACCTCCTTTTAACTTTTTAAAGAATTCTTCATCTTCTTGAATCAAAAACATAAGTTCATCCATTTTATCAAGCTTAATAAGCGTCAAACCAGCTTCATCTTTCCTTTTAAGAACAATTAGCTTATCTCCAGTTTTAATATCCAAATCTCTCCTCGCATCAACAGGAATTACTATTTGCCCCTTTTCACTTACGGTTACTACCCCATACACGATTTTCCTCTTTGAGCAAATCCCTTTCGATCTCTTCACACTCTCACCAAATTTGTAAGATTTTTCTTACTTATTTTACATATGATACATACTTCATATTTAAATTTTTTTGAGATACTAAACAATAAGTTAACAGAACCGTTTAGGAGATTGTAAGGAATTTGAAGTTGATAAAACGTATTAACATTAATGATATTTGTTGAAGCTAAACAAAACAGAAAACTGTTAAAATCGATTTACAGAGTTTAAGACTTACCTCTTCCAGAGTTTCGAACATTCGCGAAAAGTAAAAGTAGAGGAATAGCAAGAAGTTTAATTACTTTTTTTGAGCTATCTATCAATGATTTAAGAGGTTATATCATCAAAATCAGGTTATATCTTTTCCCAAGATACCTTTGATAAGCAAATCATGTGATATTTTAGGCAGTTTATACAGCCATCGCGAAACCTAAGAGTGATACATATGACAGAATTTACAGCCAGATAATTGCTAGTGTTAAGCTAAGTATAGCAAAGAAATACGGTAATGAGAATTTGTGAAAATCTCTTAGTCGTATGCCTGAAATCCTTACCGCTATAAGGTTCGCTAATGATCCAATAACAACTCCAGCCCCTCCAAGGTTCACACCTACCGCTAGTGGTAACCACTGGATTTTTTCATTAATTGAGGCAAATAGGACTGTTACTGGAACGTTGCTAATTATCTGACTCAGTCCTGCAGAAAAGATAATGATTTCTGGAAAGGTTTTTTGATACAAACAAAGATTGGCAGAAAGTAAGATCACTGAGAGCTCCTTGAAATCTATGAATATCAAAGCAAACGTCAATATCAATGCAACATCGATCGATAGAACAACCTCTTTTCTTACAATCGTCAGCACTGCCAATGTTATGGCTATTCCGATGAGTGCATATCCAAATTGAACGAGCATAACATCCACGATTAGGAGGATTATCGAGGCAGTCAGGAGATTCTTATCAATCCTTATTCCAGGTATCGTAAAATTTATCACACTCTGTTTCCTGCTTGTTAGAAGAGTGAAGATAAGCAGAATACTTATCCAACCTAAAACGTAGGGTGTTAGGTTCCAAACAAATACGTGAAACGGAATTTTGAACGTTCTCCATATTATTACGTTCTGGGGGTTGCCTATTGGTGTGAGTGTTGAGCCAATGTTAGCAGATATGGTTGTTAACGTAACAACTTTGGCTCTGTTTATCTTTAAGATCTTTGAAATGATCACAACGAGTGGAATGAAGATAAAGATTGCTGTGTCGTTCATTATAACAGTTGAGGAGATCGCTACTATGATCAGAATAAAAGAATGTAGCTGAATTTCCGATCCTCCTGATAGCTCTACTATTTTAGGCACAATCTTGTTGAAAATACCTGAAAGTTCGAGACCTCTCGAAATCACAAGGAATGATGTTATTGCAGAGAGACTTTCGTAGTCCACAAGTCTTAAACTTTTACTGAGAAGTGAGTGATCACAGATCAGGAGGATTGAATAAAGTAACAGCAAGCCCGACAAAAACCACTCCTTCTTGGCATGCAAAATTACAATTTTGATTGAGTTTGTTAGACTACGGGGCGTGTCTCCTTACCTCCTCTGTAAGCTTATAATCTAAGATCTCTCTTCGTAAGAAACTTTAACGTGTATAGTTATCATTTTGTTCCAAGCTATTGGAACTACCCATGCTTTTTCATGTTCTCTGAATTCTACCGCTTTAATAACGTTGTGAATCTCTGCATGATCAACATTGATATTGCGAACAGCGATTGATCTACCTTTTGGCGAGGGCATTTTAGAGTATGGATCGTAATGAACTCTATCAACACCAAAATTCATATACATAATTAAAATATTTATGTAAAATTCTTCTTTAATGCCTCTTTTAAAAATAAAAAATAGTAGCTTCAATTACGAAAAGTGGTAATGCTATCTTGATGGTCTCTATTGCTTTGGTTATGAGTTCAGGATTTAGCTCTTCGACTTTTTTGTTTCGAAGAATGACGAGATGGCATTTGAATCTCTTCTGATCGCGTATTTTCTATGTGTTGACCGTATTAACCTTAAACTCTAAAACATTTTTTGATAATTTGAAAAATTTGATTAATAAAATAAAATTATTATCTTATTTTTCCTAAGATAAAAATTAATTTCAATATTGTAGGAAAGGTTTAATGGGATCGACGGTAAGTGCAAAGTCCTTTTGCTAAAAATGTAACATAGGCTTGTACGAGACAAAGATGTTTAGAAGACGAATACACTTCAAATCATTTAATCAAATATTTAATTAAATTTTCAAATATTTAATTATGAGAACTGAATACATTAAGTTAAACACTGTAGGATAATTATGTAGGATAATTATCATATAATCACTTTTTATTATATTTTTAATATAATTTTTATATATTTTTATATATAAAAAATTATAAAATAAAATAATCAAATAGTAATATCAATGAATTCCAAGCTCCTTTAATTTCTCTTCAGTGGGTTTACCGTTAACCCACCCTCTAATCCTATAATATTCCTCTAACATTTTATCAAGTTCAACTAC
>WAJX01000228.1 GCA_015523665.1 Ferroglobus sp. | reverse complement strand
TAGTTAAAGGAGATGCTGGTGACCATTTTGGTGCATATATGAAAGGTGGAAGAATGATCATCGAAGGAAATGCTGGAGATTGGCTTGGAGCTGAAATGAGTGGAGGAGAAATAATTGTAAAAGGAAATTCCGGAAATTTAGTCGGGTGTGCATATTATGGAGATTTAACTGGTATGAGTGGTGGAAAAATAATCATTGAAGGAAATGCAGGGAACTACATCGGAGAAAAGATGAGTGGTGGGGAGATAGTTGTTAAAGGGAATGCAGGTGACTTTATTGGAACTGAAATGAAAAGTGGAAAAATAACAATTCATGGGAATTGTGGATTTATTGGTGGAGATATGAGGGGTGGGGAGATCAGAGTTGGTGGAAGTTTTGATATATTGCCAAGCTTTAAAAGAGATGGAGATGTGTGGATAGGAGATATTAATGTTGGGGGGGAAGGAAAGATTATTAAGATTTAAAAGATCAATTTTTATTATCATTTTTATATTTTTATTTTATTTCTATTAATTATTTAGTATCAACACAATAGTATTAACCAGAAACCTAAGAAAAATTATAAGTGATCTTTTACAAAACAATCAATATAAATGGACGTTACAACTAGAGATATTAGGAGAAGTGCTGTTAAGATAACTATAGCCCTAATATTAGTTGTCACTTTTGGCACTCTTTCTTATCACTTTATAGAAGGTTGGGATTATTTTGACTCACTTTATATGACTGTTATAACAATTACAACTACTGGATATGGAGAGATCTATCAGATGGATACAGCCGGGAGAGTAATCTCAATGTTTTTAATGTTTTTTGGGATAGGTATATTTTTTTATGCAATAAACTCCCTTATTCCACTGATTGTTGAGAGGCGAATGGAAATGAGTATAAAAAGACTTTCCGAAATTAGAGATCATTTTATAGTATGTGGTTTCGGTTTAATGGGGAGAGAAATAGCCAATGAACTTCCTAAGGAAAAAGTCATCATAATCGATTCGAGTGCAGAAAAAGTTAACATGGCTAGAGAGAATGGTTTTTTTGCAGTATTGGGTGATGCAACTGAAGAAGAAACCCTTGAAAAAGTTAATATCAAGAAGGCTAAAGCTCTAATAGTGTGTATGAGTGATGCTGCGAATGTTTTTACGATTATGGCTGCTAAAGACCTAAACCCCAATATCTATACTATAGCAATAATCCGTAGTCCTGATGCTGATAAGAAGATGAGAAAGATAAATGTAGATTTTGTATTATCACCCTATAGAGATACAGCCAGAAAAGTTGCAGTAACTTTGCAAAAACCAGCAACAGTAGAATTTATAGAAACAATCATGAGTAAACGGGGAGAGACGCTTACATTAGAAAAGATGGAGGTGAGAATAGATAATAAAAGTCTCAAAGAATTAGATTTAAGAGGAAGAACTGGTAGTACAGTAGTAGCAATAGAAAGAGATGGTAAAATGATCCTAGCAGAAGCTAATACAATTTTAAAGAGAGGTGACGTGGTGTATTTAATAGGAAGTGACGAAGCTCTAAAAAAGGCAGAAGAAATTTTAAGTTCGGATGTTAATTTATAAATTTTAATTTTATTCACATAATTATTCACATAATATTATATTAATTAATATCTAATCATTTTTTCTATTTTATTTTATTAATTCTATTATAATTATTTACTTTACTTTCATTACCTACTTTACTCCATTTTACAACTCTATTTTACATCGTATATTCCTAAATTTAAATACTAAAATTAGAAAATATATAAATGATCTAATGAAAGGTAGTGTCAAGATTTAACAAAAAATTAACAAACAAATTTTTAAGATGTTAAGCACTAAAAATATAGATGAAAATAACAAAAAGAAAATTGGATAAATTAGAATATTACAAAGGATATTTAGAGGGTGAGAGATTAAATGAATTTTTTGAAGAATTTGAAATAAAGTTTGCAGCAGGTCATTGGGCAGCTGGTGACTTTTTAGACAGATTTGCATCCAAAGGTTACTTTCCCGAATTAGAAAGTGACATAATATCCCAAATGAAAAGAGTTTCCATAGCTGGAATAAAAGGAATAGAATTCCACGATGTTTTATTCTTAAATGAAAAAGGAGATATAGATTATGAAAGAGTTGATCAAATTAAAAGTAATCTGAAAATACTAGGTCTAACACCAACCACTATGAACATCAATCTATTTACAAATCCAAAATGGAAAATGGGTGGACTTACCAACCCAAATAGAGAAGTGAGGGAAGAAGCTATTAGACAAGCTTTAACAGCCATCGAAATTGCCAAAAAAATTGGATGTGAGGTTATTTCTCTTTGGCCTGGATCTGATGGTTGGGATTATAACTTTGAAGTCAATTATGGTAAGCAGTATGAGTTGTTTATCGAAAGTTGTAATGAGATAAACCATGAAGCTATGAAAAATGGAATTAAATTTAGTATAGAGGCGAAATTAAAAGAGCCTCGTGAGGGCAATATGATCATACCAACAACTCATCTCTCAGCACTTATTGTCAGAATTATTAATGAAAGAAGTGGTAACAAAAACATGGGAGTTACCATTGATTATGGGCATGAACAGATGTATGCAGTTGAACCTGCTGCAACGGTATACGCTTTACACAAACTCGATATCCCAATAAGAAACTTCCATCTAAATACTGCAAAACTTCATAGCAATGATGAGGATAGAGTTTTCGGCACTGGAGACATTTGGAGATTTGTTGATTTCTGTTATGCGGTTATAGATATTGGATATAATGGCTGGTTTACTGAGGATCAATTCACTTATAGAATGGATCCCATTAAAGGTATGAAACTTTCTAGAGAGTTGTTTGGAAATCTGTTTAAAAAAGCTCTCATGATATATGCAAAAAGAGATGAGCTTGAGGTAGCCAGAGAGAGTGGTGATCAGGCTAAGGTAATAGATGTTGTGAAAAGAATAATTCTAACATATTAACAATTAACAACAATCATCACTATTTTTTAACTATTTTTTAATAACTATATTAAATTTAAAATTCTAATTCTAAGTTTTTAATAATTAATTTAAATTTAATTAAAATTCAACTCCTAAAAAGAGTTTCACAAAATAAATAAAAAACAAAATTTTTTATTATAGAGAATTGTAAAAGTCAGGATGATTTAAGTCAATAAACCCAAAAGCATTGAAGAATACCCGTAAACTTTTTAAAGAGGACAAAATAAAATAATCTTATGGCTAAAGTTTTAATAATAGCTGGAGACGCTGTGGAAGCATTGGAGATATTTTATCCATATTACAGATTAAAAGAGGAGGGTTTTGAAGTTCATGTAGCTGCGCCAACAAAAAAGGATATTTTCACTGTAGTCCATGACTTTGAGCCTGGATGGGAAACTTACTATGAAAAACCTGGATATAGATTTAGGTGGGTAGATCTATCATTTAAAGATGTTAAACCTGAAGAATATGATGGGCTCTTCATTCCAGGAGGAAGAGCACCAGAGTATATTAGGACTTATCCAGAACTTGAAAAAATAGTTAAACACTTTTTTGATGCCAACAAACCTGTTGCAGCAATCTGCCATGGTCCCCAAGTACTTGCTGCATATGGATTACTCGGCAATAGAAAAGCAACT
>WAJX01000227.1 GCA_015523665.1 Ferroglobus sp. | reverse complement strand
CTCTGCTCTTTATTGAAGATTTTGAATGCAATGCTATTCGAGGATCTAACTAGAAATACTTTGAAGACACTTTGAGGACTTTAAGCTCTTATGATTTCTTTGGCTGATTTATATTTATTTGGAGATTATTGGTTTTGTTATTGTTATATGGCTGTTTAATGTAATCGTTAAATACTTAAAAATCAGTTTTCCTAAAACTTGCAGTATATCTTACCTCTTTAAAAAGAGCATTCTTTATTGTATTTCTTAAACCGCATTTATGAAAGTTTAATTCTCTTTTATTCTTCTTTATAACTCTTGCTTACTCTAATCAAAAATTTTCTCTATACAATAAAGATCACACTTCTCTAAACATGTATTTTTTAAAATAGATTAACTCAATTCCAATCTCGTTCTCCATTTTTTTCTTTTATATAGTTAACGAAGTTAAGGTAAAAAGTGAGATCCCATCTATTTTTATTGTTCTCTGTAAATCTTAAAGTTGATAACTGAAATTGCTGTATTAGGTAAACTTCTTTGAATCAACTATTAAGGGATTATCATTTTTTATTTCATCATAGTTCAATCGTCTGGAATCCAGATTTTTTATAATTAATATAATTAAAATATAATTAAAATAGATAAATAAAATTTAAAAGTTTTTTATATCTCTCTTCACACCTTTCTGCTTCACTCTTTACAACCTTGTAGGGATTGGAATGTTGCTTAATCTGTAATAACTCTTGATTATATCAGTCATAGCAAAATGATCCCTAGTTTTGGAGCTGAAGGGAATGAATTAATTTCCTTAGGAATATCTATAAAAATCCAGTTTCAAAGCTTAGAAAGAGTGTAGAGAACGTAAAAGACTTATTAACGAAATGAGTAATTACAAAGAAAATTTTTAGATTTGAAAGAGCCTTTATTCGATCCAGTTACCCAGAAAATTCCGCTATGAATAGCAGGCATTTTCCAAAATAATTGCTTAACCGCCGAGCTTAGATGTAGTTGAATTCTTAACAGCAAGCATGGGAGAAGATAGATACAAAAATCTTGAAACTATTAAGAGAATTGCTAAAAAGCTTGGGAGAAGTGATGATTAATAGAGCTAGCTCTTTTTGTATCCATTGTTGTTAAAAATAGTTTTGATGATACAAAAAGAATGATTAAAATGTTTTGAGAAAGTTGTGCCACTCCATTTCCTTTTTAAAGGAAGTTCTTGAAAAAGCTGGATCCAGATAATGTTACAGACAGACTTTGCAAAATTCGTTGAAGCTGAGGCAAAGCATATAATTTTAACATCCCTTATCAGCCATAAATACTACATCAGAAATTTAGAACTGCTAAGCAAAAAACTCTACCATACTTCAGAGATAACTTTAAGTTTTGCTAAAAAACTAGCAGGAAAGTTTTTATTCGGACATTATTTCGAAGTTTTAATGGAAATAAATCAAGCAAAGATCAAAGAAAAACTTTCAGTGTATCTTGAAAAGAGATTTGGTAGAAACATTCCTGAATTCTATCGAGTTTACATGAATACTCCTGAACTTCTGGAGAGATTCATAGCATTCAGAGATTCTGTAATGAAAGGAGGAAAACTTTCTAGAGAGTTGAAAGAAAAAATAGCATATCTTGTATCAATTTTGAATGAGTGTGAAGCATGCAGTGTAGCTCACAGAAAGCATCTAAAGGAGTACGGATGTCCAGAAAAAGAGATCAAGGCTCTTGAACTACTCCAATTTCATGAACTTAATGAGAGAGAGTCAGTTGCTTTAAAGGCAGTCTATGAAGCTGTTACAAGCAAAAAGATGTCTGACAAAACCATGGAATCCTTGAAAAGATTGTATGATAAAGCAGAGATAATTGAAATAGTTTCAGTGATCTCGCTTTACATGTTTCTGAACACATTCAACAACGCCCTCGGATTGAAATATTGATGGATAAAGCTATTAACATCGGAATAGGTTAAATTAAATTTTTAATTGTGATCTCTAAAATTGAGAATGAGATAAAAGATGTTATTTCTGTGAAAACAAAAGCATCTCCTAAAAGAATTTTTGAAGTTATTACCGAGTTTAGACTAAATTAAACTCTTGGATATCTCATAACTCTCCCTTGTTCATTACG
>WAJX01000226.1 GCA_015523665.1 Ferroglobus sp. | reverse complement strand
TTGCAATAGGTTTTGAAACTACAATGCCATCCACAGCTCTCGCTTTACTTGAATGCCCAGATAACTTCTCTATCTATTCAGCTCATAGATTTTTCATACCAGCAATGGAGGCATTAATAAGAGATGTGAGGATTGACGGGTTTATAAATCCTGGGCATGTCTCAACAATATTAGGAGTCAAAGCTTACGAAAAATTTGTAAAATATGGGATTCCTCAAGTAATTTCTGGATTTGAAGCTGAAGATGTTATTCTTTCAATATATATGCTTGTAAAAGCTATAGTTAAGGGAGAGTCTATACTTATAAATGAATATTCAAGAGCTGTGAGATATGAAGGAAACTTAAAAGCCCAAAAAGTAATGAAAAAGGTTTTTGACGTTGAAGATGCAGAATGGAGAGGTTTAGGAATTATATCAAACTCAGGGGCTGTTATATCAAAAAATTATGAAGATCACGATGCTTTAAAGATCTTTGAAGATGTATTTGATAACTTCACTCCGAAAGAGGATGTAAGAAAGAAAGCTTGTATTTGTGGAGAAATTCTTAAAGGTAAAGCTCTTCCAAGAGATTGCAAGTTGTTCATGAACGCATGCAATCCCAGAAATCCCATAGGAGCTTGTATGGTTAGCTTTGAAGGAACGTGCAATATATGGGCGAAGTATGCCATTAGATGACAGAAACTATTAAAATAAGTAAGACGTAAGACAATATAAGAATGGACTCAGAATGGAATTGAGGTTATGATTATGAGATTCTTCGCAATAGGATTTGGACAGGCTGGAGGAAAGATACTCGATCTATTTGTTGAGAATGAAAAGCTTAGAGGAGTTCAAACTCTCAAAACTTTAGCTGTTAACACAGCTAGAACTGATTTAATGGGTTTAAAGCATATTCCGATGAAGGACAGAATTTTAATCGGGCAAACAACGGTAAAAGGACATGGAGTTGGAACTGATAATAAGCTTGGAGCGAAAATCACTCAAGATGAAATAGAAACGATATTGAATGCGATAGATGAACGAGGTACACATGAAATCGATGCATTTCTTCTCATAGCAGGATTGGGAGGGGGAACAGGAAGTGGTGGAATGCCTGTGCTTGCAAAATACCTTGCTGAGATATATCCTGAACCTGTTTATGCTGTAGGCGTTCTACCCGCTCCCGAGGAGGGAAAGTTATATTCATTAAATTCCGCAAGATCAATGATAACATTGTTAAAATATGTTGATAATTTGATATTGGTTGACAATGGAGCTTGGAAATTCGAGGGATTAAGCTTAAGAGAGAGTTTTGCTAAGATAAATGAGGAAATCGTAAGGAGATTAGCTGTTCTTTCAAGAGCTGGAGAACCAATTGAGGAGGGGATGGTTGCTGAAATGGTTGTCGATAGTTCAGAGGTTATAAACACATTAAAGGGAGGGGGAATATCTTCTATAGGATATGCAACTCTGAGTATCGAGAATGAAAAGAAGAGCTTTTTTGGATTTTTGAAAAAGAAACCCGAGTTTATAGAGGAGGATGACAAAGCTACAAAAATAGCAACTCTCGTAAGAAAGGCTGCACTTGGAAGATTGACAATTCCATGTAATATAAAGAGTGCTGAAAGGGCATTGGTCTTAGTCGCTGGTCCTCCAGAGTATTTAGATAGAAAAGGATTGGAAAAGGCAAAATTGTGGTTAGAGGAGCAGATTGCAGGAATGGAAGTTAGAGCTGGAGATTATCCAACAAGAAGGACTAAGCATATCGCAGCATTAGTTGTGCTTGCAAATGTAACTGATATACCAAGAGTTAAGGAATTGCAAAGACTAGCCGCAGAGGCTAAGGATGAAGTGGAAATAGCAGAAAAAGAAAGGATAGAGAAGACTATAACACTTTTTGATGAAGATATCGAACCACTCTTTTAGAATTTTTGAAGATTTAAAAGAAAATTATGATAAAAAACAAAATAATAATAAATAATAAAAATAACAAATGATTAAAATTTAATCTATGTAGTATATAATTTTTATAAATTTTATTAGGATATATTATGATTAATAAGAATAGATGATTTAATATTTATAAAAATTTTGACGCAAAAGTTGATCTTGTATTAGAGCAAAGATCAGTATATTCACATCTTGAACAATATTCGATTTCTTTTCTTTCAGGAACAACTCCTCCACTTATTTTTTTGACCTTTTCAAGAACTCTTATCGCATTATATTTATCTCTCCTATTCACTCTATAATTGATCAATTTTCCATCATAGCAGTAATAGATGTAAGCGTTATCAAGCTTTGAAAGAAGTGAATAAGCACCAATTTTAATTTTATCTCTAAAAGCTATACCACTCTCTGGCATTCTTAAAGATACTAATAAAAAAGATCTTTCGTGTAGTTCATCTAAAACTCCTTTTAAGTTTAGCTTATCTGAATAGAGATGAACTTCCCACTCTTTTGGAGTTAGCTTTTCAAGTTCATCACTAAAAACGAATTTTGATGACGCTGAAATGAAGATCTCTTTACTATCAGGATAAAGGACATTAAACCTATTAAAAGCCCATTCATAATCAAAACCCTTTCTAAGACTCAAAAATATCTCTTTAGCAGCTTTAAGTTCCGTAGGCATCTCCACAGGATTGTTCATTCTAAAATAAGAAAGCCTAGGACATCGGAGAAAATTTGTCAGATCGCTAACTCTGATCATCTAATTAATAACTCTCAGCATAACTTTAACTTTTACGCTTTAACAGAAATAAAAAAATAAAAATATAAACAATTTGAATACTATTTTAATATATTTATAATACATAAAATTAATAAATGTAATATGTAATTTATAAAATGGATCAGATATCTGAAATGTTTACAATAACTTAAAAATTAAAATTAAAAAATAAATCAAACTACAACATCCAGAAGAGCTTTACAACATCCCAGATTGTTATTCCGTCACTTCCATCGAAGTTGTAGAAGTCTGGGTAGTTTTGGATGCTTTGATCATTGTAATGCTGGAAGAAGAAGACTACATCCCATATGTTGAATGTTCCATCTCCGTAGACATCTTCATACAATCCGTCGTTGTCGAGATCTCTGGGTTGTATGTTGTGTAAGGATGGTGGAGCGTTTTTAACTGTAACTGTCTTTAAAGTCGAGTTCCACAATCCTTCGTTATCAACAACTGTAAGGTTTACTGTATACATTCCTGCCATGCTGTATGCATGCTGAACTGCTTGCTGGGATGTAACAATGCTGAATCCATCACCGAAATCCCATAAATAGCTCACTATCGAACCATCTGGATCGTAACTGGATGATGCGTTAAACGTAATGCTCTCATTTACTTTTGGAGATGAAGGAGAGAACGTGAAAGAGGCTATTGGTGGAAAATTGTATTTCAACGGCAAATAGTCTATATTGCTGGATGTGAGTTGATATTTCAGATCGCATATGCCATCTGAATTGGTATCTTCGCACGTTTGACTGAATCCAGTTCCATCTGGCTTAAGCCAGACGTTCCCTCCCATATATCTTCCGCTGATGATGTTCTTGCCGGGTGTTTTTGTTACGTTCCACGAGTTTGAACAGGTGTCAGATAGATAGCAAAATACGACAAGACTATTGATGTTGAAGATGTTGTTATAAATCAGGTTGTTGGTTGAAGAATACAGAAGTAAACCACTCTCCTGAATTATGTTATCTCTTATGATGTTATCTCTAGCTGTGCTCAGGTAAATTCCCAATCCTCTAAATATCCTATTCTCAGCAACTAAATTGTTTTGAGTGTATATTAGCTCGATGCCAGTTCCACAGTATTCAATCAGGTTGTTTAGAATCGAGTTGTTACGTGATTGAAGATCGAGGATTAAAATACCGGTTTCACAGCTTGAAATGTTGTTCGAGATTATCACATTCTGCTTTGATCCCCCGTCAAATAGATACCATACTCACTATCATAAACTGTGGAGTTCTCAATTCTACTGTAGCTGGTGTTCCATAACTCGATCCCAGTAAAAACGTGTGAAGCTTCAACATTTTTTATTGTTATGTTTTCGGAATTTACAGCTATTACCTGCCCAGCGTTCATCACACGGAGATCTCTTGCATTCTCCAGATAAACTATCGGTTTTCCATTAATGATGTTGTTGAAGATGTAATTGTTGTAGCTGTATTCAACATAAAGACCGCCATCATGAAGAAAATTAGAGTTTATCGAATTATTATCGGATGAGAACAAGTAAATCGCGTAATTATTACTGTTAGAAAAGATGACGTTTGATGAAATTAATACGTTATTCGCTACGCTAATACGGACTCCGGCATAGATCGTATTTGACTCTACTGTAAGATTTGACGATCGGAAAGTATCTATTGCTCCAGAAATTGTATTGTTGAGAATATATCCGTCTTCACACTCATAAAATGATATTGCAGAATACGTGGCAGAAATGTTGTTGCCATAAATGCTAAGGTTTAACGACTTATAACAGTCAACAGCATCAGAT
>WAJX01000225.1 GCA_015523665.1 Ferroglobus sp. | reverse complement strand
ACAGAAGGCAGAAGATCTTCGGAATAGTTCAGGGTGGTGAGTACAGGGATTTAAGGCTCGAATCAGCAAGATTCATCTCCTCCCTGCCATTTGACGGCTTCGGAATTGGCGGATCGCTGGGAAAAAGCAAGAGGGATATGCTGAACATATTAGAGTGGGTTATTCCTGTTCTCGACAGAGAGAAGCCGTTGCATCTGCTTGGAATTGGTGGAATTGAGGACATTTTTGAGAGCGTTGAGAGAGGAATTGACACATTTGACTGCGTTACACCAACAAGATGGGCGAGAAGAGGTGTTGTTTTCGTTTCTCCTGAAAGCGGTGGGAACAGAAAGAACAAGTTCAGGATTTACATCAAGAGGAGCGAGTTCAGAAAGGAAAGCAGGGGGATAGATGGGTGGTGTGATTGCATGGTCTGTCAGGATTACTCGAAAGCTTACCTCAGACACCTCTTCAAGGCAAACGAACTCACATTCTTCAGGCTTGCCTCATACCACAATCTTCACTTTATCATGAAGCTCATGGAGGAGATAAGGGAGAGCATAGAGAGCGGAACATTTTCAGAGCTCAAAAAAAGATGGATCGAGTCCTGATTCTGAAAGAAGACTGCATAACCTTTTTACCTTTTCCACATTCACCTCCTCGCCATCCTTGAAGTATGTTCCAACTATGAATCCATCTGCATGTTTCCTGAAAAGGCCAATGTTCTCCACATTAACTCCACTACCAACAAAAACCGGAAGAGTAGTCTTTTCCTTAACTTTCTTCAGCTCCTCAATGTCAGGAGGTTTGCCTGTTGCTTTTCCAGTAACAACAATGCAGTCAGCAAATGTTCTCTCAAGACTGTCAAGGTAATCATCGATCTCTGCAAAGTGAACGGCATGCTTCACCATTATATCAGCAAAAATCCTCACCTTGAGATCAATCTGCCTGATGTACCTTGCCAGATGGGCTGATGATGGCTCCAAAAAACCCTCGGGTGATGCTGAGGGAAATACGGGCTGATTCACCCTTATGAATTTAGCTCCAACAGCCTTCGCAATTGCAGATGCAGCTATTGCATCATTTCTCAAAACGTTAACGCCGAGCGGGACTGAGATCTCGCGCTTTATATCCTTCATCACAGCAGTCATGCAGGCAATTGTCTCACTCCCGGCTCTTTGAAAATACGGTCTGTCTCCATAATTTTCCACAAGAATCGCATCTACTCCTCCTTCCTCAAGTTTTCCTGCATTTCTGATTGCGTGCTCGATTACTTCATCAAAGCTGGTGTAATGTGGAGATCCCGGGAGGGGTTTGAGATGAAGCACTCCAATTATCATTTAACCATTTTCCTTCCTTCATCGGTTATTACATAAACTCCTTTTTCTGGAGAATCAAGCAGACCCTTTTTTCTGAGGGGTGCAAGTCTGCATGAGACCTTTGATGTAGGAACTCCAAGCTTTTCCGCTATATCCCTTGCCTTTGCAGGTTTGCCCAGTTCTGCAAAAGCCTTCAAAATTTTCATGTTCATGTCCTCTGCCATGTATAGTTATATTAGTTAAAGAATTATAAATGTTATTTCGACATAGAGTTGAGATATTCCTTTTTATTTTAAATGTAGCAAAAGAAATACTGATGGGGTTTTATAACGCTTTAAATTGTAGAATTAAAATATGGGGAAATTTTGTGATAGCTAAAAGTTAGAGAGGAGGTTCATGCTACTTTTGCATGCATACATGATGGTAGTAGAGAGATTACAGTGATCGTAGAGAAATCGAAAAATCCATAAGATTAATGCCCAAACGTATGCTTAAGAAGTTAAAAAGGATGAAGGTGATTACATTTAATATACAACTTCTATTTAATCTTATTAACTTTCTTTCAAAGGTTCTTGTAGCACCAACATAAGAAGATATATCAGTTTGATATATCTACATGTTAACAGATCATACTTGGAGAGATGAGATCTTAACAAAGCCATAAAAAGCTTTAGGAGCTAGGATGTACTATAAAATGAAGGTTGTTGCTACAAGTTCTCAAAAGTCTTTATTTCTGACTATTCGTTTAATTTTGTGAGGTATAAATTATAAAAAAGTATAGATAGGTTCTCTACAATTAATGACAAAAAAGTCAGAAAAGACAAAGCCAAAATCCTAAAATTTCTTGGGACTATACAACAGTTCCAATACAAACAATGAGTTAGAAAATTGAACTTATTAGGGAGAAAGAGAAATTCATGAAAGACATTCCTATAATGCTTCTATGGAAACTTTTTTATCGGAATATAGGCAAAAAGAGGCATGCTAACTTTATTTATTCCAAGTTGTGAGTGTATTGACCCATCTTAGATTTTCGTATCAACTCCTTATGAAGGGAGGTAAAGTGATCTCACAAATGTGGTATTTACATTTCTGAAAGAAACAAAAGAATTTTTATATAAAAAAATTAATTAGATCATTTTTAAAATATATTTCAAAATATTTAAAACTAATTATCATAACCTCCAAACTTCTGAAATTCCTAAAAAAGTTTTATTTCAAATATTTTTTCCCAAAAATGCCGAGGGGGGGATTTGAACCCCCGACCTCCTGATTATGAGTCAGGCGCCCCGCCAGCTAGGCTACCTCGGCACTCCCTTTTACCATTTTTATTTTTATCCCTATGGCTGATACATATTATAAGCGAACAATTCTGTATTAAAACCTTTTTGGGAGTTAATCATATATACTATTTCACAAATTTTATATGGGTGACAATAATGGAGAGAGATATCTTATTTGCTGTGGTGATGGTAATTTCAGCTGTTGTTTTAACCTGGAAATGGCTTTCACTTTACAACAATGTTGATGCAGTAGTAATAACCTCTGCATTTCTTCTAACAGTTGCGTTATCCCTTCTACTTTTGAGCATGGAATACAGAATGGAAAGCATGAAAGAAGAATATGAAAGTCTAAAGAGAACGATTGCTGTAAATGCAGATGATCTTGAGATTAGGTTTGAAAATAAGTTAAGGGCATATATGGATGGGGTTGATGAAAGGTTAGAGAGAATTGAAAGAAGACTCTACAGATAAATTTTTTATCGTTTTTAGTAATAATTTAAATTATGGGTGCAGAAATAGGTGAATTATTGGAGAGAGAAGAGACAACTCTAGACCACTTTTCTGGAAGAAAGATAGCCATAGATGCTTTTAATACAATTTATCAATTCTTGTCTATAATAAGACAACCAGATGGGACTCCTTTAAAAGATTCTGAAGGCAGGATCACATCTCATCTTTCGGGATTACTATATAGAACATCAAATCTAATCGAGAATGGAATAAAGCCTATATACGTTTTTGATGGAGAACCACCGAGATTTAAAGAGAAAGAACTTAAGGAGAGAGCTGAGAGAAAGATGGAGGCTGAGGAAAAGTGGAAGATTGCAATTGAAACTGGAGAAGATGCAAGGAAATATGCTCAAGCAACAGCCAGAGTTGATGAGTATATAATTGAAAGTTCGAAAAAATTACTCTCATATCTTGGAGTACCATATATTCAAGCTCCCAGTGAGGGGGAGGCACAGGCAGCTTATTTAACTCTTAAAGGATCTGCAGAATACACAGGAAGTCAAGATTACGATTCTCTTTTATTTGGCTCACCTTTACTTGCTAGAAATCTAACAATAACTGGTAAAAGAAAACTCCCAGGTAAAAGTACTTACGTTGATATAAAACCTGAGATAATAGACTTAAATAAAAATTTGAAGAGATTAGGTATTACGAGAGAGCAATTAATTGATATAGCCATCTTGGTTGGCACAGATTTTAATGAAGGATTAAGAGGGATTGGAGTTAAAAAAGCTTTAAAATATATAAAAAGTTATGGAGATGTTTTTAAAGCCCTTAAAGCTCTCAAAGCTGAAATAGAAAATGTTGAGGAGATAAGAGAGTTCTTCTTAAATCCCCCAGTTACTGATAAATACGAGATAACTTTCAAAGAACCAGATGAGGAGAGAGTAGTGGAATTTCTTTGTGAAGAACATGATTTCAGTAGGGATAGAGTTGTTAAAGCTGTCGAAAAGATTAAGGAGAACATAAAATCTAGTCAGATTACATTAGATAGGTGGTTTTAGTGCATCAAGCAGATGTAAAAATTGAGATATGCATTATCACAGTATCAACCTCAAGATACGAAAAATATGGCTTTGTAAAAGGAAAAATGAACATTCCAGAGGATGATAGATCTGGAAAACTGATTAGAGAAGAGTTTGCTAATTTAGTTAAAGATTACTTCCTTATACCTGATGATGTTGAGAGTGTAAGAAAAACCGTATTTGGGACTGATTGTAACGTTATAATTATAACTGGTGGAACTGGATTGAATCCTAAAGATGTTACAATAGAGGCGATTAGATCTGTCTTTGATAAGGAGATAAATGGTTTTGGAGAAATTTTTAGATTAGAAAGTCTCAAAGAAATAGGATATTCAGCTATGTTGAGTAGAGCAACTGCAGGAATTATTGGAAAAAAGGTTGTATTTTGTTTACCTGGATCTGAAAGAGCTGTAAAGCTGGGAATTAGGATAATAAAAGAAGTTTTGGGGCATGTTGTAACTCATGTAAGTGGGTTAAGATAAAAAGATAATTAAAGATAAAGAATATAATAATAAGAAAATAAAAATGTCTGAGTGAAATGAATGAGAATATACAAAATAATAAATAATAATGTGTAAATTTAGATGGTGATTAGTATAGTAATATAATTAAATATATACAAAATAAAAAATATAAAAGTGAATCAAAAAATAATAAAAAGAAAAAAGAAAAAGAAAAATAATAGGATAAGATGATAAGATTTGAAGTTTTTGATGAAGATTATATCCCGGAAAGGATCCTTTTTAGAGAGAAGCAAATGGAAAGGATAGCTGGAAATTTAACTCCAATTTTGTACAACAGCAGACCTATAAACATGCTTTGTTTGGGAACTGTTGCAACTGGGAAAACGACTGTTGTAAAGTATATAACATCTCAGATTGATACTCTAACTGTTTATGTGAATTGCCAATTGAATAAGAGTAAACAACAAGTTTTTCTAAAAATATTTGAAAGGCTTTACAACTTTACTCCCCCTCGTGGGGTGTCTTTTCAAAAAGTTTTGATGAAAACTTTAAAAAAGATAGTTGAAGATAATAAGATACTTTTGTTAATTCTTGACGATCTAAATTTTATGGGTGATGAAAATGTCAAAGATATTATCAATACTATTTTGAAAGCACATGAAGAGGTTGATGGGTTTAAAGCTGGGATTATAGGGATTGCAAATGATGTGGGATATGCGAGTAGATTAAGCGATCTAAGCCTTTTTCATCCAGATGAAATATTTTTCCCACCATATGATAGAGGAGAGATAGAAGTCATCATTAGAGATAGAATTAGATTAGCTTTCGGTTTTGGTGCTATAAGTGATGAGGCACTGAATAAGATAGTTGATGAGACATTTAAATATTCAGACCTAAGATATGGGATAAACCTTCTAAAACTCTCCGCTTTGAGGAGTTATAAAAATGGAAGAGATAAGATAGAGTTGGATGATGTTATTGATTCGATTGAAGATAGCATGACATCATTTTTCAGAAAAGCGTTAAAAGCACTATCGAATGAGGAGATTGATGTTTTAAAAGCTATCTATACCTCGGATGTTGAAAAGACTTCTGATCTATATTCCCTCATAGATACAAAAATAAGAAATATGAGTTATACGAAATTTTATGAGATATTGAGAAAGTTGGAGAGTCTTAGATTTATAGATACAATCTCAAAATTTGAAAGAGGTCTTCAAAGAATTGTTGTTAGGAGGTTTGAAGCTGATCTTATCTTAAAAGCTATTTCAGAGATGTAAACGCTTTTTTAATCTCAATTATACTGGCATCTGTTTTAAAAGTTGAACCACCGAATCTCGTCTTTGAAGCCTTATATCCAACCTCTTTAAGGTAGTTTATCAGATCATCAAGAGGGGGAGGAGAAGTTTTTAGCATGCATGCAATGTTGTGAGTGTTATAGTATGTGACTATATCTATCTCCTCCTCTATTCTTTTAAAAAGCTCACCAACCTCTCCTTTTTTTTCAAGTCTCTTTATAAAATCGATATTGTGAAGTTCGCCTATCCATAAAGGACCATACATCCTCATCTTTTCATTGCAAATACTGCAAATATGCCTTTCCATTTGTTCATCTTCGAAGCTTTTCCAATCTCTAAAACCACACTTTCTACAGTGAAATATGTAACCAACTCTCTTATAAAGCTCTCCAGCTAATCTTGTAGATCTTTTAATTTTAAGATGAACTCTGTAATAATGCTCTTTTCCCCACGATATTAAAACGTCTATAGCCTTATCGTATTTTGTTATCTCTCTAGCAATCTTTCCTATGAGATTTCTTAAACCCAACTCATGGTAGTATTCAGTTTTTTCAACAAAAGATGAGTATTTTCTCAAACCTGAAGTTATTGCACTCCCACAGAGAGCAGCGGTATCTGTTGCTGTTACACTCATATACTTCTTTGCAGAGTAACATGCTGAATCTATAAACATAGATGGAGAGCCAAATGGGTCGATATCGATATGTGTGAAACTTCTTCTTCTCATCAAGACGTTAGCATCCTCATTTAAAACTTCAGCCTCAATTTTGTTAAGCTTGAGATTCATTTTTATAGTTTTGACAGCTTTTTTATCTTTATCATTAAAGATAGGGTTATAGCTAGCTTCTAAATACGCTCTTATTCCTCTAATACCAGTAGCTGATAGAGCATCAAGATAATCATCTGCGTTAAGTTTCTCAAACACTTTCATATCAACATCTCTACAAAACTTCATCTTTGGGTTGTAAAAAACATCGTTTACAATTATCTTAGCTTTTCCTTCAGATATCAGTGATTTAGAAAATTCAGATGTCAAAGAATGACACCACTCTTCTGAATACATCTTCTCTATTGTATCTATCTATCACTATCAGATTAAACTCATCTTTTATCTTCTTAACCAATGGATGTTTTGATTTGTAATGAACGGTAAAGAGTAAGTTGTCGAATCTCATTATATTTTCTATAGAATTTATGAACTTTTTACTCTTAAGCTCCATTGGCCCTATCTCATCTATTATGATCAGATCCGCATTCTTATAATCTTCTATTCTTTCGGCCATTACATCTATATTTTCAACAAAAACTGTATATTTACCAACCATCACTTCTCCATTTCCTCTTCTTGCTAACCATAGTTTTTCACCACTAGCTAAATCGAAAAATTGAAATCCAATCCTTTTACCTCCGATTCTGCACTCTATTGTTATGAATCCCTTGATTATAATCTTATTTTTAAGAAAATTGTAGGTTTTTAGGCATAATGTGCTTTTTCCAACTCCGGGTTTTCCTGTTATTGCTACTCGCACATACTTATTTTTGTTATAATTTTTAAAAGCTTTTGACTTAAGTGGAAGTTTCAAAATAAGGGATAAAGGATTAAAAATCTTAAGATTTAAACTGTAACATGGATTTTGTTATAGAGAGAGTTGATGATTATAGGAATGTTGAAAGAGTTGTTGATAGGATAATTGAAAAGATAAACCCTAAGTTTAATGATAAAATGATAGTTAAGCCTAATTTTATCAAATTTGGAGATCCAGAGAGTGGTGTTATAACACATCCATCGATTGTTAGGGCTGTTGTAAATAGACTTAAAGATGATGGAGTTGAAGTTATTATTGCTGAAGGTGGTTTTGGAAAAGCATCTGCTGATAAGTGTTTTGATAATTTTAAGCTCAGAGAAATTGCAAGATGTGTTAATCTTACTGCTGAGGAACTTGTAAAAATTAAAGTTAATGGAAGAGCTTTAAAAGATGTGGAAATTGCAAAAACAGCTTTAAATGCCATAGATGGTTTTGTAAGTTTGCCAAAGATGAAGGTTCATTGTTTGGTGAAGGTTACTTTGGGAATCAAGAATAATATGGGATTTTTGAAGAAACCGGCTATTTACATGCATTTCAAGATCCACCAAAAGCTCGTTGATCTACTTAAAGTATTTAATCCAACACTTACTATAATAGATGGAATTGTGGGCGGAGCTGGTTATGAGATGTCCACACAACCAGTTAAACATGGTGTTATAGTAGCTAGTAAAAACGTTGTAATTGCTGACATCGTTGCAAGCTATCTCATGGGCTTTAAGCCAGAGGAGATAAAATATCTTAAAATGGCCATTGAAGAGCATGACATTGATATTAGAGGTTTAAATCTTGAGGAGTATCAACATCTTGTTAAAAATTATTCAACATCTTTCTTGGGAAAAGCTCTCGGATTCTTTCAAACGTGATGTTATTTTATTTTTTATTATATTATTTTACTTTTTATTTTTTATTTTTGTTATTGTATTGTTAAATACATACATAATAATATATAATATAATATGATAATATGAAATATAAAATTGTGAAACAAGAGAATTGTGCAATTTAAGCTAAAACAAAAAGCTTAATCAATTCTTTGAGCTTAGCAATATTGCCATGAGAGAATTGATAAGTGTTGAAAAAGCTAAAAAGATCATATCAAGCATTGATATTCGTGTGAGAGTTAGAGAGGTATCATTAATCGAAGCATTGCATAAGATATCAGCCGAAGATGTTTATTCTCCCATTCAAATCCCACACTTTCCAAAAGCTACAAGAGATGGATTTGCTGTGAGAAGTGAGGATGTCATTTTTGCAAGTGAGAAAAATCCGATTAAGCTTAAAATTATTGATAGAATAGATGCTGGAGATGAAAAATCTATTAAAATAGGTTGCGGGGAGTGTGTGGAAATCAGTACTGGAGCTAAGATGCCAGAAGGAAGCGATTCAGTTGTGATGATTGAACACACTCAAGTAGAGGATGGTTTTGCGTTTATAAAGAAGGCCGTTGCTAGTGGAGAAAATATTATGAAAAGAGGATCAGATATAGAATTAGGATCTTTAATCCTTAGAAAGGGAGAAAGAATAGATGTTTCAAAAATAGGAATGTTAGCATCTGCTGGTTTTGATAAGGTGTTAGTTAAAGATATCGATATCGGTGTTTTTTCAACTGGAGATGAGTTAATAAGTCCTGGAGAGACTCTTATCGATGCAAAGGTTTACGATGTGAATTCCTATACAATTTCAGCATCTTTAATCGAAATGGGACTTAAACCCAAATTTTTTGGTATTCTTAGGGATGATGTAGATGTTGTGAAGGATGAAATTTTAAAAGCGATCAAGTTGTGTGATGTTATCATAACAACTGGAGGAACTTCTGCTGGATCAAAGGATGTGCTTGTTGAAGCATTAAAAGACCTTGGAGAGATATTATTTCATGGTGTGAAAGTAAAGCCAGGTAAGCCTTTTCTTCTTTCAAAAGTAAATGATAAACTGATTTTTGCTTTACCCGGTTTTCCAACATCAGCATTGACAATATTCCACGAGTTTGTAAAGCCTAAGTTGGCAAAATCTCTTGGATTAGAGCTAATAGATAACAGAGTTAAAGGAAAACTAGCTAAGAGGGTGGTTTCTGAAGGAAGAAGGGAATTTATGCCTGTAGTGGTCGTTAAAGATAGGATTTATCCAGTTGAAAGAGGCTCTGGAGCTATAACAACACTAAATGAAGTTTCTGGATATATGGAAATTGCTGAAGGTGAGGAGGTAATAGAGAGAGGAGATCTTAGGGAAGTAAAGGTATTTTCAAAAGTATATGATTTAGCTTTTGGAGGTTTGGATGTATTTGACCTAATATCAAATTTAAATTCAATTAAAATAAAAAAATTTTATATGGATTCTGAAAGAGCTAAGCTTGAATTTATGAAGGGTAATTTGGATGTTGCCTTCATCATTGGTGATGAGTTTTTCATCAACTACTATCTTGTTAAAAATCCAATAAGCTCAACTGTAGGTGCTGTAAAAGGATATGGATTTAAAGCAGATGTTTATGTAGAAAACCATCATCAACTCTATTATTTATTTAAAAATGGGGTTATTGGTAAAGCTTTGATGATTGAACCATTTATAGAACTCTTTCAACTTGAAGGAGAGTATTATGGTAAGATTAAGATTGAAATTCTCTCGAAAAATCCTGAATTAAAAGATGAGGTGGTTAGATCACTTGAATTTCTTAAATGCTGAAAAGATTACAAAAAGTGCCACACCGAAAACAATAAAAACGAGATAAGATAACTTATTTTCTCCTTCAAAGTCTTTCATAAATATATTAGCCATAAAATCCGATACGCTATCATTGTAGATTACAATTGCTATCTCTCTATTAAGCTTTAATCCATACTTGTTTAGATTTGCTGAGGTGATGAGGACATCATCATCTGATATTATATATTTTCCATGAAGCTCCTCGAATTCGGGTGATTTAACAACCCTCGCTTCTATATCTATTCCATCTTTTTTTAACTCGTTTAGATAATTGACGATCTCATAATTCCTCTTATAATCGTTAAGCAAAATTCTTATTTCACATCCTCGCTTTCCAGCATTTAATATCGAGTCTAACAGTGGAGATCCTTCAAACCACCTAAAGTCTATATAGGGTGAAGCGATGTATAACCTTTTATTTGATTTCGAAATAAAAGAAAATACAGGATTTTCATCAGGCATTATGTAAACTTTTACATTTCCATAAAATGAAAACTCTTCTCCTTTTCCTCCTCCAGCTTTTTTGAATTCAGTAAACTTTCTTGGATTTGACTCGTATTTTAGATCGTTGTAGAAAACTTTTCTTAGTAAATTTGCTATCTTTTCACTTTTCAATTCGACTATTACTCCTCTTTTATCCCATTTCCAGTTTTCAGTTGTAATAACAACTTCATCGTTATCAATCACAGCGTATTTTGCATGAAAATTCTTATAGCTATTAGAATCTAAAAAATGAAAGTTATACTTCTTTGTCAACTCATATTCGTTGAGGGGTATACCTCCTACTGGACTTGCATCTACGGCAAATTCAAATTTTCCATCAAAAACATCTTTAATTATAGTATACGATGCAACAATCCCTTCTCCTTTTAATATATAATTAGCAGGAGTTACTATTATTTTTCCACTAACATTATCTGAGATCGGCTTAAATGAAGACCAATCCACATACTTAAAATCCCAACTATTATTTTTCTTAAAATATATAACTCCTTCATCTTTATAATTTAACATCTCCCAGTTAAATACATCTCTTTTGATACCATCTTCTAATATTATTTCTTCTCCAGAGTTTGAAAGTCTTATCCCTTCAAAATCTGCCTTTATATTGAATCTCTTTTCAAAAGCTGTTGAATTCCTAGCTATTATGTATGTACCGTTATCCATTTCAAAAACGCTTTCACCATCTGTAAAGGTGCAATGCTCGTAACATCTAACTTTAACATACTCAACTTCTTCATCATACGGATTCGGATACACTTCAAGGATCTCTGCTGATGTAATGGGGAGGATAATAGTTATTGATGTTATTAATAAAAATAATAATAAAAATAGAAAGAATAGAGAGAAAAAGATTAGAGATTTATCAACCGACTTCATTCCTTAACTCTCCAATAGTTGCAATCCTTTCAGCAACTACATCATGTTGATGTATGCTTTCCTCGTTTATTTGCCTAAAAAATACGATTATATCATCTGGGGCATCTTTAAATCTTTCAACAACATTTTTTGCCATAACTCTAACACTATCTTCTACAAACCTTGGATTAAAATGGGTTTTTTCAACAACCATCAACTCATCTTCCCTCTTAAGTATTTCATACATCTCATTACTCATAGCTGATTTAGCAATTTCGATAAGATCTTCAATTCTTGGTCTGAAATCTTCTCTTGATTGAATCTTTATGAATGCTCTTCCTCTTTGATTGTGCGATGCTAAAGGGACAGTGTCAAGCACTTTGGAAATCTCTTCTTGTTTAAGCCCTAATTTTTTTAATCTCTCTACAGAACTGGCTTTTATAAGCTCTTGAGCACATGGACAAGCGGTAATACCGTAAACCTCTACTCCTACGAAAACACTTTCCTTACCTCTTTTATTTTTCTTAGCTTCACAAAAAATTTTTACAACTTCTTGAGTCATCAAACCAGATTTAGGTGCTTTTTTCCTTAGGATGTATTCAGCTTCCATATTAACTTCTGCTACTGAAGCGTATTCATGTCTTTTGAGTAATTCATCAACTATCCTTAGATTTAAGTCTTCGACAGTCTCAACGGGTTTCCATGTTAACCTTTCTATAACTTCATCCAAAGCTTCAAAATTCCTACTTAAATTTGCTCCTTTCATAGTTGATGGTAAATTAATAAAAACATCGAATGTTGATATTAATATTATCGGTCTCTTTTTATCTCTTTTAACTTTTACAAGCTTCTTTATACCTTTAGCCCCTACTTTACTCAATCCTATTGGAATCTCTGGTTTACTAAGCTGGATATCGGGTAGCATTATTAAACCTTATTAAAATCAGTATTTAAAATTTAAGGGAAATGAAATAAATTAATGATATTCAGAACTCAGTTTTGTAATATTGTTTTAACTGACCAAAACTCTTATTTACTAATTTATCTAAACATTTATTTAGGGGTGCCGTCATGTTTTCAAACCTTCCCGCCGTCACCACCATGCCACTTTTCCCGGCACCCCAAGTTTAAAGTTATGATTTTAAAATTTAAATTTATAATTTAAAAAATTAATAAAATAAGCCAATTAAAGTTTGATGTAAGCAATTATTCTATCACTTAAATTAATGTCTGGGATTCATAATGTTATATCTTTAGAACTTTAGCGTAATATCCTCAAGATTCAATCTTGAAGAAAAAAATAAACAAATTAAACAAATAAGAGAAACTGCTAAATTAGAATATTATTATATAAAATATATACTTAAAAAAATATACTTAGAAATATATCTAATAAATAAAGTTGTAAAGATTGATGGATGTGAAAAGTAATATAAGTCTAAAGCTGAACGTTCTCAATTTTTAAGCTGAGCTGAGAGTAAAAATT
>WAJX01000224.1 GCA_015523665.1 Ferroglobus sp. | reverse complement strand
GGCTAGGGAGATAATAGGAAAGAGGATCGAGATAGTTGAACATAGTGATGATGCTGAGGAGTTTATAAAAAACATATTTAAACCGATCAAGATAAATGTTAAGCTTATTGAAAAGGATGGTAAAAGGATAGCACATGTGTATGCTCCTATGCAACATAAAGGCTTTGTGATCGGAAAGGGCGGAAAGAATATAAACAAGGCAAAGGAATTGGTGAGGAGACATCACGATATAGATGATATAATCGTAAAATGAGGTGATGAAGATGGGAAGAGGTTTGTTTGCTGCAAGAAAGCTAATTGAGAACAGGAAGAAGTTCAGATGGAGTGATAAAAGGTACGTGAGAAAAGTCCTTAATTTAAATGTTAAAGCTGATCCTCTCGAAGGAGCTCCTATGGCAAGAGGAATAGTCCTTGAAAAGATCGGTATTGAAGCTAGACAACCGAATTCAGCTATAAGAAAAGCTGTAAGAGTTCAATTGATAAAGAATGGAAAGCAAATAACAGCATTTGCTCCTGGAGATGGAGCTATAAACTACATAGATGAACATGACGAAGTTATAGTTGAAAAAATAGGGGGAAGAATGGGGAGAAGTATGGGAGACATCCCAGGAGTTAGATTTAAAGTTGTTAAGGTGAACAACACAAGTCTGAAAGAACTTTGGAAAGGGAAGAAGGAGAAGAGGCTGAGATAGTTGGGGTGGTACAATGGCATATACTTTAACGAAAGAGGATCTTCTAGTTTTTGGAAAATATGATGCTAGTGAGGTTGAAGTGAAAGATCCAGCTTTAAAGAATTACATATGTTTAGAACCAAAAATAGTTCTTCATAATTATGGAAGACATGCGAATACTCCTTTTGCAAAACAGAGAGTTTTTATTGTAGAAAGACTGATAAACAAAGTTATGAGGAAAGGACATAATACAGGAAAGAAAATTTTAGCTTATAATATAGTTAAAGAGGCTTTTGAAATTATTGAGAAGAGAACAAAAAAGAATCCCATTCAAGTTTTGGTTGATGCGGTTATAAATGCCGGACCTAGGGAGGAAGTTGTAAGGTTGAAATATGGCGGTATAGCTGTTCCCAAGTCAGTAGATACATCGAGTTTGAGAAGGTTAGATGTTGCATTGAGGAATATTGCTGAAGGAGCTAGAAGAGCTGCTTTTAAATCAAAAAAGAGTATAGCTCAATGTTTAGCTGATGAAATAATATTCGCTTCGAATAACGATAGTAGGAGTTATGCGGTAGCTAAAAAGGAAGAAGTTGAAAGAGTTGCTAAATCAGCAAGGTGATTTGAAATGAGGGCTAAGAAAATGATTGAAAAGATCTCAGAGCTTATGTATAAGCCAGAATACATAAGGAATATGGGGATAGTGGCTCATATAGACCATGGAAAGACAACGCTAAGTGATAATCTTTTAGCTGGAGCTGGGATGATTAGTGAAGAACTTGCAGGAAAGCAACTTTATTTAGATTTCGATGAGCAAGAAAGGGAAAGAGGAATTACGATAAATTCAGCCAGTGTTTCTATGGTTCATGAGTATAAAGGGAAAGAGTATCTGATAAATCTGATAGACACGCCTGGACATGTTGATTTTGGGGGAGAGGTTACAAGAGCCATGAGGGCTGTTGATGGAGTAATCGTCGTCATTGATGCTGTTGAAGGTGTTATGCCACAAACGGAAACAGTATTAAGACAGGCTTTGAAGGAGAATGTAAAACCCATACTTTTCATTAACAAGGTTGATAGACTCATCAGAGAGCTTGAGGTCACTCCAGAAGAGATGCAGAACAGACTAATAAAGGTAATTACAGAAGTGAACAGATTGATAAAAGCTATGAAACCTGAGAGATATGGAGAATGGAAACTTGATGTATCCAATGGTAGTGTTGCATTCGGCTCAGCATTATACAATTGGGCTGTGAGCGTTCCATCGATGAAAGAAACTGGAGTTGGATTTAAAGAAGTTTATGAATTTTTGAAAAACGATGATTCAAAAACTCTAGCAAAAAAATCTCCATTGTTTAGAGTTGTTCTTGATATGGTTGTCAGACATTTACCATCTCCGATTGAAGCTCAAAAAGATAGGATATCTGTGATTTGGAGGGGAGATATTAATAGTGGAATAGGAAAAGCCATGGTTAACTGTGATCCGAATGGAGAAGTCTCTCTTATGATAACAAAGATAGTTAGTGATCCTCATGCTGGAGAGATAGCTGTTGGTAGGCTTTATAGTGGCACTTTAAAACCCGGCACAGAATTATACATAATAGACAGAAAATCTAAAAACAGAGTTCAGACCGTTGGACTGTTCATGGGTCCGAGGAGAGTTGAAGTTGATGAAGTGCCAGCTGGGAATATAGTTGCTTTGGTAGGTTTGAAAGATGCTGTTGCTGGTTCAACATGTTCAACAGTTGAAGATATGGAACCGTTTGAGAGTATAAAGCATTATAGTGAACCAGTAGTAACAATGGCAATTGAAGCGAAAAATCCTAGGGATTTGCCTAAATTAATTGAAGTTTTAAGAAAACTGGCAAAAGAAGATCCAACATTACAAGTTACGCTAAATGAAGAGACTGGAGAGCATTTAATAAGTGGGATGGGTGAATTGCATTTAGAAGTAAAAGTTGAGAAGATTAGAAGAGATTTCGGACTTGAAGTGATCACTTCCCCACCAATAGTTGTTTTCAGAGAGACTGTATCAAAAACCTCACCCGTTGTTGAAGGAAAATCTCCGAATAAGCATAACCGCTTTTATATAGTTGTAGAACCATGTCCACCAGAGGTTATAAGATTGTTTAAGGAAGGAGAAGTTGATATGAAAATGGATAAGAGAGAAAGAAGGAGAAAATTAGTTGAAGCTGGCTTACCTGGAGAGGAAGCAGCAGGAATTCAGGAGTATTTTGAAGGTAACATATTTGTTGATGTCACAAAGGGATTGCAGTATTTGAACGAAACGATGGAGTTGATACTTGAAGGCTTTAGAGAAGCTATGAAAGCAG
>WAJX01000223.1 GCA_015523665.1 Ferroglobus sp. | reverse complement strand
CAATAATAGGCTCAGCCAATCCTCTTTTAAGTTCATAAATCCTCCCTCTCAGCTCATCAGCGTATATCTTTGTCTGAGTTGGTAACAATTTATCGATATCAACGAAACCTCTTTCAACTTCAACTTTAACATTATGAACACTCTCTATAGTTTTCTTTAAATTTTCAACCTTTCTCGGATCTGCCCTCTCTATTTGACTCCTCAAAACATCAGTATTCGTTAATATCCCAACAAGTTTCCCTTCTTCATCCACAACTGGAAGTTTTGAATGGCCAGTTCTAAACATAACTCTTGCAGCATCTCTCAAATCCATGTACTTCCTCGCCACAAATAACTTTCTTGACATTATATCCTTAATTTTTGTATCTAAACTCCTTTGTAACAAATCTCTGGATGAGATATAACCAACTACTGTGTTAGACGAATCTACAACAGGAAATCCATCTTTTCCGGTTTTTTTTATTAATTCTATCGCATCTTTAACGGTGTCATCTGGTTTTATGGTTATAACGTTCTTTGTCATATAATCCTCAACTTTCAATCCCACAAGAAAGAAAATTAATGAGGAGATATATCTATCTTACCATCGTATCACAACTAAGTTTTGTTCATTCATTGCTGTTTGCTTATAATGTAACTTGTTTGTATATTATATATTTAATTAATTATAGTTATATTTAATAATTTTATATTTATTAAATTTTATATTATACCAAGCCATCTCTCAATTTTTATCAACTTCTAACTTAATTTATTTAATTTATTTTTTAATTTTATTTTTAATTTAAAATTAATATAATATTATTGGACACATAATTGCAAAACATTAAATTTTTGTCAGCATTAACCTTAAACTGGTGATAAATGATGATGCCTGAGAAATTCAAATGTGTTGTTACTACTTGGGAGTATATGGATGGACTTTGTAGGAGGGTTGCAGAGCAGATAAAGGATGATGGATTCGAACCAGATATAATCGTAGCTTTAGCTAGAGGAGGATGGTTTGCAGGAAGAGTTCTCTGCGATCTATTAGGTTTAGATGATCTAACCAGTTTGAAGATAGAACATTACGTTGGCACAGCGAAACAGAGTGGGGAGGTTAAGATAAGATATCCTCTTCATGAGAGTAGTGTGAGGGGAAAGAAAGTTTTAGTTGTGGATGATATTGCTGATACTGGGCAGAGTTTACTAACTGCAAAATTACACGTTGAAGAGAATGGAGCTAGCGAAGTTAAAACAGCAACTCTACAACTACTCTCCACATCAAAATTCACACCAGATTACTTTGGAGAGTATATGGAAGAGTGGGCATGGGTAATCTTCCCATGGAACTTTATCGAGGATATGATCGATTTGATAAGTAAATTAATGAAAACAAAAGAAGAGTGGGGGGAATGGGATATAAAATGGGGGTTGTATGAGTATCACATGATAGATCCTATATATTTAGAGATAGCTCAACCGAGAAGATTTTTTGAAGTTATGCAAGAAATGGAAAGAAGAAAAATTGTGAAAAAAGAGATTAAAAATGGAAAACCATATTGGAGGCTGATAAATGAGAGCTGAGATCGGAATAATCGGTGGAACTGGGATCTATGATAGTGACGCTTTTGAGAATATAAGAGAGATCAGCGTAGACACACCTTTTGGAAAACCATCAGATAACATTATAATTGGAGATTTTGCGGGGAAAAGTGTTGCTTTTCTTCCAAGACATGGGAGAGGACATGTTTACTCACCATCAAAGGTTCCATATAGAGCAAATATATATGCATTAAAAAAACTTGGAGTGGAAAGGATAATAAGTGTCGCTGCGGTAGGCTCTTTGAAAGAAGAGATTAGACCTTTGGATATAGTTATACCTGACCAAATATTCGATAGAACTAAGCATAGGGAAGATACTTTTTTTGAAGATATTGTTATCCATGTTGGTATGGCTGAACCGTTTTGTAATGAGATGAGAGAAATTACAGCTAGAGTTCTTGAAGGTTTGAATTTAAGATATCATGATCGGGGCGTTTATGTTTGCATAGAAGGGCCTCAATTTTCAACAAAAGCTGAATCGAATGTATATAGAAAGTTGGGTTTTGATATAATCGGGATGACAGCTTTACCAGAAGCTAAGCTTGCTAGAGAGGCGGAAATTTGTTACATCACTATCGCAACTGTCACAGATTACGATGTTTGGAAAGATGTAGAGGTTGATGTAAAAACTGTCTTAGAGAATGCAGCAAAAAATGAGGAGAATGTTAAGAGGGTTTTAAAGGAGTTAATACCCATAATACCTGAGGAAAGGGGATGTGAATGTGGTGATGCATTAAAATTTGCTATAACAACTGCAAGGGATAAGATTGGTGAAGATGTAAGAGAGAAACTAGGAATTTTCCTCAACAAGTATCTTTAACTCCTCTAATAATCTTCTATTTTCCTTCCTACTCCTTACTGAAATTCTAAAATATCTTTTTGACAAACCTTTAAAATCATTACATCTCCTAATAATAATCCCTTTATTTATCAATCTTTCATAGAT
>WAJX01000222.1 GCA_015523665.1 Ferroglobus sp. | reverse complement strand
CTCTTGGGCCAAGGGTGCTTCTTACAGCTTCAGCTATTACACGGGCTGCCATTATGTTCAACCTTTGAGCATCCCTACCAACAGTCCTTTGTGTTCCCTCTTTTAATATAAGCACGGGTTGGCCTTGTAAGGTAGCCATGGTTATCACCTCTAGTTTTTGAGTGTAGTAGAATTTCTATATAAGCTTTGTGGTTAAAAAATATGAAAATAATTATAAAAATTGTTGGTTTAGTACATTAAAAATTATGTTTTTATTCCTTATCATACCATGTATGAGCAATGAATATAGTTGAGCAGATAAAATCGATCGAAGAGGAGATAAGGAGAACACCATACAACAAAGCTACTGAACACCACATAGGACGTCTTAAGGCTAAACTTGCGAAACTTAAAGATGAGCTGGAAAAGCAGAGGAAAAAGAAGAGTGGAGAACAGTTTGCAATAAAAAAAGAGGGAGATGCGACGGTTGTACTTGTTGGCTACCCTTCGGTTGGAAAATCAACCCTATTAAACGCGTTAACTAAAGCGAGAAGTGAAGTAGCAGATTATGATTTCACAACTCTAAAACCAATACCGGGTATACTTAAATATAACTCGGCAAAGATACAGGTAATTGATCTCCCTGGATTAATTGAAGGAGCATCAAAAGGTAGAGGAAGAGGGAGAGAGGTTATTTCAGTTATAAGAAATGCCGATCTCGTGATAATAGTTTCTGATGTATTTACAATTGACACATTAGATATTATAAAGAGAGAGCTTTATGAAGGTGGGATAAGATTGGATGAAAAGAAACCAGATGTTGTGATAAAGAAGAGAGCGAGTGGTGGGCTGATAGTAAAATCAACAGTTCCTATATCCTTGAATAGGGATACGATTATGGAAATTCTAAAAGAGTATAAAATTTATAATGGTGAGATATTAATTAGAGAAGATATAACAATTGAAAGACTCATAGATGCTATCATTGGAAATAGGGTTTACATCCCTTCTATAAGTGTTATAAATAAGATAGATCTAATGCCGATTAAAGTTGAGAATGCTATTCCAGTATCTGCTAAGAAAGGAATAAATCTTGAAAGGCTTAAAGATGAAATATATAGAAAGCTTGATTTTATAAGAGTTTATCTTAAACCACCAAATAAAAAAGTTGAGAAAGAGCCGATGATTTTGAAAAGGGGAAGTAGATTGATAGATGTTTGTAAAAAATTGCATCGAGATATGATTGAAAACTTTAAGTATGCCAAAGTTTGGGGGAGTAGTGTTAAATTTGCTGGTCAGAGAGTTGGACTTGAACATATACTCGAAGATGGAGATATTGTAAGCATTTATACAAAATAATTATAATTTATTGTTAATAATTACTTTTAAATCTAAATAAACCATCAACTATATATTATTTAATTATTTTATATTAAAAATAATTAAATATTTTATTCAATTTTTATAACCTTCCTCTTCTCTTTACCGATTTTAGGCAAGATAACTTCTAAGATACCATTGTTATATTTGGCTGAAATTTTTTCTTCATCTATCTCTTCTGGAAGAGTTATTCTTCTATATATCCTTCCATAACTTCTCTCTTGTCTTATGTAATTTTTACCCTCTTCTTCCTTTTCTTCTCTTCTTTCAGCCTTAACAACTAGATCTCCATTTTCGATGTAAATTTCAATATCTTCCTTATTAAAACCGGGCAAATCTGCAACAACCCTAAACTTCTCTCCCTCATCAATGATATCTACTGGTATACTTTCTCTAGCGTATATGAATTTGTCAAATTCTTCAATCAATCTACTCATCCTCTCTTGCATTCTTCTGATCTCCTCAAATGGATCAAACATTCTTCTTCTCCACATAACCACTCACCCATAACCTTTTTTTCCTAACAATAGGTTAGTGTTATAAAATAAAAATTTTTCTCTCTATTGATATCTAATTTCATTCCTACATCTAATGCACAGACCGTGATGGAAATGACATCTTTCACAAATCTTCTTATTACATCTCCTGCAAATACCAATTGCAATCCTTAAATTACATAACTCACATCTTACTCGTCTCATTTTATTTTTTAATTTTAGTTTATTTTTAAATATTTTATTATTATTTTATTTATTTATTTTTATTTTAAATCATACATAATCTGTTCGGCAACTTTTCTACCACTTAAGAGCATACCTCCAAATATTGGCCCCATTCTTGGCAATCCATAAACTGCTGAAACTGCCATTCCAGCAACATATAAACCTTCAGCAACCTTTCCTGTTTTTTCGACAACTAATCTTTCAGACATCTCACTATACGCGGATTTTTCACCATGCACAAATATCTCAAGCTCAGGTATTTTTCTTGAGGCAACGCTAACTATCTCTGCATCATGTCCTGTAGCATCTACAACAGCTTTACTTTCTATCATTAATGGATCAACATGTAAGCCGGCTATTTGAACAGCGGTCCATTGTATAAGGACACCAGATATTCTGAGTGGAGATTCCCTAAATATGACATCATCAACTGTAACTCCAAGTATCACTCTCGCTCCGTTGTCAATTGCACCACTTGATAATTTTGCAAGCATTTCTGCAGCGTCAACAACATAAAGTCCAGATTCAACTTCTTTTGTTTTTATTCCAAACTCTTCTACAATCTCTTTAGCCTGTTCTTCGATCACTATTTTGTGGAAAAGCATACCTCCTCCACCTATACCACCACCAAAGCTCAATCTTCTCTCAAAGACTACAACGTCAAAATCAAAGTCTGCAAGATAGTGTGCTGCTGTAAGTCCTGCTGGACCAGCTCCCACTACAACAACATCCGTTTCAACCAATTTCTCCCATTCTTTGGCAGCTTCTCTAATGATTATTTTTGTTATGTTTTTTTCACTATATGGCATAGTCAAGTGTTATCTAAAAAGAGTATAAAAATGTGTTCAGTGCGTCGTATATAAAATAAATACCGAATATTGTTAGAATGGTGATAGATACAATCTTTAAGATGATTTTAGTTTTTGGAAATTTAACTATTCTATTTGATGTAAAAGAAACGAAGCCCAACCATGAAAAATCGCACAGTTCATGGACTATAATAAAGATTGTAAATCCGAAAATTCCAAAATCTAACGAATTTACTATCAAAAGAAAACCAATAGTAAGCCACCAAATTAGAAAGTATGGATTTAAAGCACTCAAAATTATGCCAGAAGTAAAACCTCGTATCACTCTAACCTCACTACCTTTCATTTCTGAGTATGCCATGTAAAGTAGGACTATTCCTCCTATAAGGGAGATTAATGGTTTTAATGAAGTTGGGAGATTAAAGCCCAGAAAAAGTAGGAGGAGGATTAATGGTATTTCAACCATCGCATGTCCAGTGGAGATTATGAAACCAGCATACTTGTTCTCTCTTCCCTCATTAATTGTTGCTGCAAAAAGCGGTCCTGGTGTTAGGACACCACTCAGAGATATAAGTATGACTATTGCAATGAAGGAAAATATATCCATGTCATTTTCTTTTTGGTTATAGTTAAAATATTTGCTATAGATTTAGTTTATACGCAGAAAAAATGCTACTCAAAATAGTATTTGCCAATAATAATCTAAATAGAATAATAATAAAGTTAGTAATTTATTTAATTATTTAATTTTTAATTTTAGAATTGTTAGGTATAGAGGTAAAATAAAAAGTAAAAAATTTATATTATTTTCAATACAAAAATACCTCATGCAGAACGAGATTTTATGGTTCATTTTGATGTTTGTCAATTTTATTGGTATAATATTAGCATACAAATTTTTTGGGAAGACAGGGATTTTTGCTTGGATTGCAATGGCAATAATTTTAGCAAACGTGCAAGTGGCTAAAATTATACGATTTTTTGGGTTAGTTACAGCAATGGGTAACATAATATATGGGACTACATTCTTAGCAACAGATATACTCACTGAAAAATATGGAAAAAGCGAAGCCAGAAAGGCAGTTATGCTTGGGTTCTTTACCCTCATTTCTGTGACTATAATAATGCAACTAACGCTAATGTTCACTCCTGATGAGAGTGACACGCTAAGTCCAGCATTACAACAGATATTTGGTTTCATGCCTGATGTTATGATCGCAAGTCTTTCAGCATATCTAATCTCACAGCTTCATGACGTTTGGGCTTTTGATTTTTGGAAAAGGAAAACAGAGGGTAAACATCTATGGTTGAGAAATAACGCTTCAACTCTTGTATCTCAATTAATTGACAATGTCATCTTTACAACACTCTTTTTTGTCATTTTAAATCCACAATTCGTAGAAAGTCTTGGATGGCAAGGAATATTTGAAATTTTTCTAACATCTTATATTATGAAATTCGTCGTGGCAATATTTGATACGCCTTTTATATACTTAGCAACTAAGCTTAAAGTGGAATGATACGTAATCATTTTTTGGTATATAATATTATATTTTATTTTTTATTAATGTTATTATATAATTATATATTATTATCGATATTTTTTAACTTAGGCTTTAAGCTTAGTCTAGAAAGGAACTTGAAAAATGTCTAAATTAGCTATAATAATCCATCGACTGCATAAAGTGTTGACCTACTTTTTATTGTCTCATCTTTGGTTTGATGTAGATAAGATACTTGTAATGTAGTTTCAACTCTATTTTCTTTAAATCTCTATAAATCCTCTAACATTTACAGAGGTTATAATAAGAAGAGGTGAGATTGTTAAGATCAAAGAATTTTTAAATTATTGAGTTTATCAATTTATTAATACAATAAAATAAAATTAATCTAAATCTATTACATTATTAATAAAAAATTATATAAAATTAGTTATAGATTTATAAATCCACAATATTTAAAAATTGAGTGTGGCAAAATTAAATTTAACTGAACATCATAGTATTGGACATTTTCATGGGCCCGTAGCTTAGCCAGGTCAGAGCGCCCGGCTCATAACCGGGCGGTCGAGGGTTCAAATCCCTCCGGGCCCATTCAAAATTTGATATATACTTGTTTTTGGGTGTTTATGTGTATATGTACTTAAAATTTTAATTTTAAGTTAAAATGATAAAATATTATTATTTTAGTTCATGAAAACCCTACTCTGCTAACTTTACCTACTTTACCTATCGTTTTGTGTTATTGTGTTATTATTTATTATTATTATCTTTATTATTTATTATATCTTTGATCTTATATTCTTCTCCTCTCCTTATTAAAAATATACCTTTTACTTTCCCTCCATTTTTATTAATAAATTTTGCATAACTCTCTGCGTAACTCTCCACTCTCCAACCTCCATAAGAAATAACGAGGTAAATAACCTTCCCGGCTAATTTTTTGGATTTAATTAGTGATGTAACTGGAGGACAATTAAAAGTCCATTTAGGAAAACAAAGATAAATAATCTCCCCTTTGACTTCGAAATCTTTTATGGGAAATGAAATAAAGGGTATAAAGGATAGAATTAACCAAATGATATATGGTAACTTTATTTTTGTCTTTATTTCAAAGATTTCTGCTTTCAATTCCTTAGATATAATCTCTGCTATCTTTTTTGAGTTTCCTGAATATGAAAAAAAGATGACTTGTGTCATCTTGGTATCAAATAATCTTTAGGAGCTGATTCAATATTCTCAAGATATCTCCTTAACACTTTTGGAATTTCAACTCGTCCATCTTCAAGCTGAAAATTCTCTATTATTGCAGTTATTGCTCTCGTTGTCGCTATTGCTGTTGAGTTTAGTGTATGGACGAATCCTTTAGATGGCATACCTCTTCTTTTGGCGTATCTTATATTAAGTCTATAGCTCTGCCAATCTGTACAATTACTACATGAAACCATCTCCCTGTATCTTCCCTGAGCTGGCATCCAAGCCTCCAGATCATATTTTTTTGAAGCAATTACGCCCAAATCACCAGTGCAGATA
>WAJX01000221.1 GCA_015523665.1 Ferroglobus sp. | reverse complement strand
ATAAATAATAGTAAAGTAAAACAGCTAATAGAACTGCGATTGTTATTATAGCAATATCTATAACCCTCACTTTAACATCTTGACCGAATTGTTCAAATTCGTAAAGACTTGTTCCTTTCCCTTCAACATTTTCTTCAAAATTTCTCCCCTCATTCATCTCTTCCTTATCTCCATCTTTTTTAACAACCATCACATCATCATCCATAAGAATGTCTAAAATTTTCTTTTCCTTCATAAAATCACCCCAATAGATATCTTAACTTTCCATAAGGTTTTATTTCAACATCCTCTCCAACTATTTTCCTTGTCAAGTTAAAGAATTCTTTTGCTATATTAGATTGTGGTTTTTTTACAACAACTGGAACTCCTTCTTCCCAACATTTTCTCACCAAGTTTGAATCCCTTATAATCCCAACTATCTCCGCTCCAATTGCGTTTTCTGCATATTCAACCATTTTCTTCTCTCCTTTATAACGATTCATGATTATTCCTTTAACTCTCACTCCAGATATGTCTGCTATCTTCTTAACTTTCTGTGAATCGAGAATAGATGCTTTTTCTGGATTGACAACCAGATATACATCATCAGAGCTTACAATCGGAATTAATGCATATTTGCCCAAACCAGCAGCGACATCTATAACAATGTAATCGTATCTATTTCTAAGTCCTTCAACAATATTTTTGAATTTATTCATATCTATTTCCTCAAGAGCTTTCACTGAAGTGGATGCTGGTAAGACGTCAAGCTCTTTAACATTCAGTCTAAACCTTAACTTAACTCTATAAATTGCTTCATTAAGATAACTCTCATCTTTAAGAACATCCAGTAATGATATAAATGGATCATCCAATCCAAGAAATGTATGAAGATTCGGAAGGGCTATATCGCTATCGATTAATAAAGTAGACCCATACAGAGTTAATAATGAAGCGAGATTGGCAGAAATTGTTGTCTTACCAACTCCTCCTTTTCCAGAACAAATAGCAATTACTGCCATTATTTCTTTGATATCTCAAACTTATTTATCTTTTTTCTTTATTTTCAGATAGATGTATGATAACATAATAATATAAACATACAAAAAATTTTAAATCAATTAAAATTATTAAATATATATTTAATTAAATAATATTATTATTTACATATTGATCATACTAAACATAATAAATTTCAGAGATGGATCATAGATGTATGTCATTAAAAATAAAGATGATTTACAAACTCTTATGAGTTTTTCATGAACCCTGCGAAACATATTTATTGCGTTTTGAGAAAAGTAAAAAGAATGACGACCATAAAATTCCTCGGAGGTTGCAGGGAAGTTGGAAGGTCAGCTATAATGGTAGATTCCATTGTCCTTGATTTCGGCTTAAAACCATCTAATCCCCCAGAATTTCCCTTAAACGGTGTTTCACCAAAATCTGTTATCATATCCCATGGGCATCTTGATCATGTAGGAGTAGCTCCAAATCTAATGGATTATGATCCTTCAATTTTCATGACCCTCCCAACTAAAGAGCTATCTGCCATCCTTCTAAAGGATTCCCTCAATATAATGGAGAATCCTCCATATACTAAAAGAGAGTTTATGCAATTCGAGAGTAATACCAGAATTGTAGATTATGATGAGTCTTTTATAATAGGCGGTTGGGAGATAACTTTCTTTAACGCTGGACATATCCCTGGGAGTGCAAGTGTGTATATGAGTAAGGATGTCAGTATTCTTTACACCGGAGATATAAAGCTCGAAGACACAAGACTCCTGGAGGGAGCGGATACCAGTTATCCAGAAACAGATATTTTAATTGTTGAAAGCACATATTATGGTGTTGAACATCCTGAAAGAAGAGAATTAGAGAAGAGATTTGTCGAGAGTGTTAAGGAAACGATTGAAAATGGTGGACATGCTATAATTCCAGCTTTTGCAGTTGGAAGAACTCAAGAGGTTGTAATGATTCTTGAAAAACATGGAATAATCCCATACGTTGATGGAATGGGTAGAGAAGTTGCAAAAATCATAGAATCCTTTCCAAAATACGTGAAAAATGTTAAAGATCTAAAAAAAGCGATGAAAAAAGCTAAAATAGTTGAAAGAGGGAAAAGAGAGGAGATACTTTCAGAGCCATCTGCGATCGTAACTACCGCAGGTATGCTTAATGGAGGACCAGCTCTTTTTTACATATCAAGACTCTATAACGATGAAAAATCAAAGATAATTCTAACTGGGTATCAAGTTGAAGGAACAAATGGAGATAAAGCATTAAATGAAGGTGAAATAGATCTCGGTATGAGGACAGTTAAATTAAAAATGAAAGTTGAACAATATGACTTCTCAGCTCATGCCGATGATAGACAATTAAAAGATCTTGTTAAGAAAGTTGTTGACAGAGGTGCTGAAATAATCTTTACAGTCCACGGAGAAGATTGTGAAGGATTTTCTAATTGGATAAAAGAAGAACTTGGAGTGGAAAGTTATTCCCCAAAGAATGGAGATCTTTTTATAATTTAGATATAATTTTAGATATAATTTAGATTAGAAGTGTTAATAGTATTATATAGTAATTAGAGTTTAGTAATACATATTATATGCATTATATATTATTATCCCCACCATAATAACATAAGCTATAATGGTGTGGGAAAGGGTGAACAATCTCGATTAAATCTCTATAAAATATCTCTTCCTCTGACAATTTACTTTCAAGATATCCCAGATCTCGCATAATATCAGCTAACAATAGCGTGGAATTTACATATTCTGAGGGTAGAGATGCACAATATTTTGGACTAAGGACTAGAATTTTTTCTATATCTCTTTTTGATAATAATCCATTATATGCCCTAAAAATTATATCTGAAGAGACGTCAGGAGAATGTTTGATTAGATTACAAGCCCATTCATGTTTTATTAAGAAATCCATCATCCGGTCATCTTCAACCAACTCTCTTTTTACAACTATTCCATAACTTGGATTAAAAGGAAAGAGTTTAGATGGATGGACAAAAATCCTCGCACCAAATTTTGATGCCAGAATGGCAAGATTTGGCGTTCCACATATAGCATCTATCTCTCCTTCTATGAAATCTTCTAAGATTAAGTCTGCCCAATTATAATTTACAATATCAAAGTCACATATTTTTCTCCTTATTTCCCTTAAGATGACATCATGAATACTACCTTTACTTGGAACTCCTACTCTTTTCCCTTCAAGCTGTTTAACAGCATCTTCAATTTCATCATAACTCCTTCCCCTACCAGCAATAACAGTCCCCTCTACATGTCCTCCAGCAATACATACAATATCAAGCCCTCTTTCAATTCCGCCAAGAGCTGGAGGTAAACCAATATATGCCATATCTATTTTCTTCTCTTCAAAAGCACGTATTATTTCTGGTCCGCTCCCATAAAGTAACCACTCTCCTTTAAAAACTCCAAACTCCATTAATATATGGGAGGTATGATAAGAGGTTGATAGAAAGCCTATTCTTATTTTCATGATAGTAACTTTTCTAAGCTCTCAAAAAGATTTGCTATTCAAAATAAACTATAATTAATTAAAAATAATTAAAAATAATAATTATATCAAATAATTATGTTTTATAATTTTAAAAGAGAATAGTATTTCATTAAATTTTATAAATTTAAAATTAAAATGGATAAATAATCAATCCAACTCTAATTTATTAACCCACTAAGAGCAAGAATGAAAGGACATCGTCTACTCTAAACTTTTTTCAAGAATTAATTTTCACAGAGCTCTATGGAGAATGAAAGATATTATTTGCCTAAAGCTAAAAATTGATATCCTAAGGAGTTTAATAATCCAGATGAAATAGATAGGTTAGTTGTTGTGAAAGTTCAGCAAGCAAAGAATCCTCTTGAGAGAGCATTTTTCTATGCCGAATCTCCGGAGGATTATTATAAACAGGCTGAGGAGTTATAAAAGCAAATATTTACTTATTATATTATATTAGATTATCCAAAATAATCTTATTTAAAATAAAATAGATAACATAATTTATCTAAAGATGTGTTTATTTCTAACATTCATTCTAACCAGTGGTTTTGAAAGATGTCTCCTAGCTACTGGAGGAACTTCATAAAATCCCTCTTCAATTTCTCTCTTTATCTCTCTCAAGATCTTATAATTTGCAGTTGTTTTACACTCTCTACATCTAAACCCCTTTCCTCTACCAGCGCTCTCCATTCTTTTCTTACATTTCCAACATATCGGATTCTCCTCAATAAAAACCCTAGCTCTTCTAATTAAATTAATCTTCTCTATATTTAATGTTGAGTTCTTCATAGCTCCATAAACTTTGACAAAATCTCCAACGAACAAAGCTCTAATTACATTCCTAAACTGTTTTGTCGGTTCAAATGCTGAACAAGTAATCTCTCCAAATCTTGTATCGATTTTAAAGAATACATGTCCTCCTTCAATCTCGTATGGTTTTTCGATTACTTTCCCAGTAAGTGAGTAAGATTTGAAGTTATCAAGACTTTCAACTTCATCCTCATCTATGATGTGCATATCAGTTGCCTGATTGGTAACAAAAATCTGGTAAAAGTCATAATCCTCACATTCAACTGTTTTTAAAGCCAATATTATCTTTTCTAATTTATCTCCTCTCAGCCCAAAAAGAACTGGATCGGGAGAATTGGGAACGCATACAACAGTATCGTTATACCAGTCAACAGTATCCCACACATCTGGATAACAAAGTAAATCCGCTTGAAAGAAAGAGTCTTTATTTATCTCCCTCTTTTTTCCAAATCTATCTCTTTTTCTATAAGTAAGAAGTTCGAGTGTCATATCATCCAAATTCATCCCAACAGCGGATAATGCTCCAATAAGACCTCTACCCTTTTTAAATTTAAGATGAGGTATGAAAAACTTTCCAATTATAAAAAAAGCCTCATCCAACTTCACAACATCTTTTAAAGCTTTAACTGAAAGTTTATGAAGTGAGTTCATCAATTTCTGGTTTTCAGGATTTATAAAAACAACCCCAGGATCTGATTCTGATTCAGCATACTCAATTACATGCTCATTTACTATATCTATTACATCTGCAAGATCTTCAGTATCTACAAGAAATGAGACTGCCCCATTTCCTCTAGTTTTAAACGGTATATTCGGATTCAATCTTATAAGCCTCGGAAATCCTATTACTTTATGATTTTTCTCAATTTCTCTTATGATCAAGCTGGCTATGTATGTTGTGCACATACCTTTTCTTGAATCAGTGTCATCAATACCAATCCAAATTAACATAAATAAGATTATGCGTATGAGATTTAAAAGATGTGCAAAGCTTAAGTTAAGATGTGAACAAAATATTAATTAAATTGCATACATACAATACATTATATTAAATATATCACGAATAATAATTATAAATTATTAAATATATAAAAATTATAAAAATTAATTAAAGTAAAGTTAAACATCTATGAGTTTTCCTGCGAGAAAATCATCATAAGCTTGCAAATCGAAATAACCATGTCCGCTAAGATTGAAAAGTATGATCCTCTCTTCATTCTCCTCTCTAGCTTTTATTGCCTCATCTATAGCTACCTTTATGGCATGATTTGTTTCTGGAGCTGGAACTATACCTTCAGTCCTCGCAAACAGTACTCCAGCTTCAAAAACCTCTGTTTGTTTTACAGCTTTAGCTTCAATTACACCATTAGCATAGAGAAGACATAACGTAGGTGCATCTCCATGATATCTCAGACCACCAGCATGTATAGGGGGTGGAATGAAATCATGCCCAAGAGTGTACATCTTTAGGAGAGGTGTTAGTCCAGCAGTATCTCCAAAATCATATTTATACTCCCCCTTGGTTAAAGTTGGACATGCTGTTGGTTCTACAGCTATCAATCTAACTTTTCCATTCATCGCATC
>WAJX01000220.1 GCA_015523665.1 Ferroglobus sp. | reverse complement strand
GAACGTGTAAAACTCATCTCTTATTTTCAATCTATCAAATTATAAAATCTAAGTTTTCAAAATCACTTGAAATTAGGTTGTAGGAGTAGTGATTGTATTCGAGCTATCTATACAAATAAGTTTTTGTAAATATAAACTGATATCATTAATCTCATCTGCGGTGAAATAAAATTATAACTAATTATAAAAGTAGTGAAATTGTTATCAAAGCGTTGTCATTAAAAATAAGCAAATTATCAACAAGAGTATTTCTTTTTAAACACCCTTGTCGAGAAATTAAGCTCAGAACGATGGTTCTGGAGACCTTAAAATTTTCAATACCCTATGGAAGCTCAATTGTTCATCATAGATCTGATATACTGCCTATATTATCATAATAGTTATGTTATCTCCAACAAGAGATGTCAAATCTCATTTAGGTGGGATAAAACTATAAGATTAGCATCCACAACAAGCTAATTTCAAAATTATTACGGAGAGAAATAAAATTCATTAACGATAGATTTCTGACAATCGATAATCCAAAAGTAGCTCTATATCCATCAAAATTTAAAAGGATATCTTTTTTAATTTTCTTTAAATAGATAATGATTTTGCTGAATGTCTATTTAGTTGTTTTTATAAAAATTTGCTATATGTAATTAAGTTAGGATTAACAATACAGAAAATTTTAATCCACTTGATAACAAAGACAAATATATGAGATTTATCGCAATTTCTGACACCCACGACAATTTAAAAGCGATAAATGATTTAATAAACATTCTAAAAGAAGAGAAATTTGATTTTGTTGTACACGCTGGAGATGTGATTTCTCCCTTTAGCTTGAGAGCATTTCCTTTTAAAGAGATGTATATAGCATTTGGAAATAACGATGGAGACAGAGAGAAACTTTTGGAGATAGCAATAGAAAGAGGATGGAAAATAGGTGAGATTGTAGAATTCCCCATGGGAGTTATTTATCATGGGACAAATGAGAGAATACTAAAGATGCTCTCGAAAAAGTATAGTTTAGTCATTACTGGACATACTCACAAAAGTTACATTGAAAGCGGAATTTTAAATCCTGGAGAGATTTGCGGTTATCTCACTGGAAAGAGGAGTTATGCAATTGTTGAAGATGAAGAAATAAGCATAATTGAGTTCTAATATAATTTGAATAATCTATTTAAACTTTTAGTGGAATACGAATTATGAAACGCACATTTATTATAGCAATTACAGCAATAATTTCTATTACACTCATAGTTTTTATATATAATTTTTTATTTAATCTATTCAATATTCACACTATTGATTCAGAAATAAGAAGAGCTTATATAGAAGCCCTAAAAGATTTCAATGAATTCAGAGATACGAATTTACATCCAGAGCTCAAAATAATCTCATCAGATTTTGTAGTGCACAAATGGGGGCAGATCACTCAAACTGAGGACATGTTTTATAAAGTTATGATGATATTACCAAAGAATTACACATTCAAAAAAGCAAAGGAACATGATCTAAAGAGTTTCTCCGCTTTCACTTGGGAAGGGAAAATCTACATAGTTAAAGAAAATTTTAATAGAAAAAGTATCAAAGAGACGATACTTCATGAATTGGAGCATCTCTATCAAAAAAGGTTCAACATAACCGATGATGGAACTTTTGATGGAGAGAGGGCAAAAGCTTCAGTAATAGAGGGAGATGCTAAATTCACAAGTAAGATGATATTAAATTATAAAATAGAGAAAGAAAATACATCTACATTCGAAATAAATGAGGAAAATGCTTATTTCATGTTATCCTATCTTCCATACGTTTACGGTTATAACTTCATCATAGAAGTTTACAATAGGACTAAAAGTACTGATATTATTTTAGAAAACCCTCCAAAATCAATGGAACAGGTTATACATCCCAAAAAATATTTCTCAAAAGAGGAGTTTATTGTTCCTAAAGCACATCTTAAAAATGAGATAAGAAACGATAGGCTTGGTGAGATGTTTTTATTCATTTTCTTAGCAACTCATGTATTGGATTCAGCTTCGTTTCACGCATCTAAAGGGTGGAATGGAGATACATTTGTAATGAATCATACTTCTTGGTTATGGAACATAAGCTTTGATAGTGAAGAGGATGCAATTCAATTCGAGTTTGCTGTGAACATAATGCTTCAAAAGATTGGAGAAAAGAGTGATGGAGTTTATATTATAAGTGATAAGTATATACCTCAAAGTATAAATGTTGAGAGAAAAGGGAGTTTTGTTGTGATTAAATCAAGCTTAAGGTGATTGCATGTGGAGCATTCTTAGAGCTTTAAGAGAGAATCCTGAGATTTTAATCGAATCTCAAAGAAAGAGGGGAGAAAGTATTGAAATTATCGAGAAGGCAATAGAATTAGATAAGATTTGGAGAAAAAAGCTTTTTGAATTAAATCAATTGAGGAGGGATAGAAACAAAATTTCAGAAGAGATCAAGAAAACAAATGATATAAAGAGGGGAGAGTTGATCAAAAAAGCTAGAGAGATATCGGAGAACATAAAAATCAAAGAAAAGGAGCTTAAAACTATTGAGAAAAGACTGAAAAATATTCTCCTTTCAATCCCAAATATAGTGCATGAAAGTGTCCCTATTGGTAAAGATGAGAATGAAAATGTTCCAGTAAGATTTTGGGGTAAACCCAGAGTTTACAAAGAACATAAAAGTATGTTTATTCAGCAGACAAATGGGAATGTTGAATTCGAGATAATTGAGAAGCCGATCTTGGGACATGCAGATGCTGTCGAAAAGTATGGTTGGGTAGACATCGAGAGAGCTGCAAAAATTGCCGGATCTAGGTTTTATTATCTCCTCAATGATTTGATATGGCTTGATTATGCTTTAATTATGTACGCTCTTGATTTTTTAAGCAAAAAAGGTTTTACAATTGTTAATCCACCGTATATGATGAGTGGAAGAGCGTATTCAGGTGTAACTTCTTTTAGTGATTTTGAGGAGATGTTGTATAAGATTGAGGATGAGGATCTATACCTCATAGCCACATCAGAGCATCCAATAGCTGCAATGTATATGAATGAGACGTTAGCTGAGGATGAACTTCCGCTACTATACGCAGGGATTTCTCCTTGCTTTAGAAAAGAAGCTGGAGCCCATGGAAAAGATACTAAAGGAATCTTTCGAGTTCATCAATTTAATAAAGTAGAGCAGTTTGTTTTTTGTTTACCCGAAGACAGCTGGGAGTGGCATGAAAAGTTGATTGAAAATGTAGAGGAACTTTGGCAAGGATTAGGAATTCCTTATAGGATAGTTAATATTTGCACTGGTGATTTGGGCGTAATTGCTTCAAAAAAATATGATCTGGAGGCTTGGATGCCAGCTCAGGGAAGATACAGGGAGATGGTTTC
>WAJX01000219.1 GCA_015523665.1 Ferroglobus sp. | reverse complement strand
CTCCATAGGACTCTTAAAGAAGAAGCCCAATTCTTTTATAACCCCACTCATCTTTTTCTTCTTGGCAAATAGTAAGAATCTTGCTATGTCGATCACTAATGGAGCTGCAACTATTGCATCTATAGCATCCCATATAAAATAGAATTTTAACCTAGTACCAAGAAATCCTTTAAAGTGTATGAAGTCAAAAGCTGTTTTATTGTCAACAAGAGAGGGGAAGTATTCTATCTGAGTTATACTAAACGGAGAGTAACCATATATCTTTTCCAACACTCTATCTTTACTCACAACCTTACTTTCCTTATTCTCACTAAAACTCAAAACTAATCCATCTAAATCTCCCAATATGTTATAGCTCATCCATCCCAATACCTCAAGGTTTCTATAAGCAAACATCGGAGCCAGAGTAGTCTTAACTAAAGTTTCTCCAGTCTTTCCATCATTCCCTGCGTGTGGTGTATTGTTTTTTTCAGCTAACTCTTTTAAAGCTGGAATGTTTGTACCAACACTTGGTGTAAAATTACCGTAGGGAATTCGGTTCTTTAAAGAAACATAAGCATAAAGCATGCTTGCTGTTGCATATTCTTTCTTATCCTCATCTATCATAGCCTCAAATCCCTCTAAACTACCATGATAATAATCGTTTATTCTTGGTAATGGCTCTGTAGATGCGGTATTTATCATCACAGTCTCATCGTCTGCAAAAGCTCTTATATCTTTTTCAAGTCTATCAACGATCTCTTTTAGTGTTAACCCCTCTTTTTCTAAACTTTGAATGTTTCCTAACGCTTCAACTCCTCTCCCACAGTTTAATGCTGTTCCAATACAAGCCCTTATACTTTTTAGCTCATCTTTAACGTTGTCTATTATTTCCTTTTCAAAATGCTTGTTTTCTTGCCAATGCATCATTAAAGCTTCATAAACATTCTCTATATTTCTTACCTCATGCCCGCCAAATTCCATCTTAAGAGGAGCATATTTTTCAATACCTTTAAATTCAGGTAACTCAGAAACTAATCCAGTTTTATCAGCAATTTCCTTTTCTATTGCTTTTATTCCAGCAATTGCGGTAGTGGAGACAATACCGTATATACCAACTAACCAAACTTTCATAATCATAACCTCCTCAAATCAGATGATGAAATCGTAAATTTATAATAATTAATTTCGAGCTCGAAATTAAAAATTTTCTATAAACTCGTTAATAGACGTATATTGATTCGTTAATAGTTAGATTTATATAGTTAATTATGTATTGAACCTCATGGAAGAATCAGCCAAGAAATTCTCGGAGCATATAGCCGGAGATATCGTTTTATCTGATAACCCTGGAAATGCAATAAAGAAATGGCGAAATATATTCAATGTCTCACAAAAAGAGCTTGCAGAGAAAATAGGAATCACACCTTCAGTTATAAGTGATTATGAGAGTGACAGGAGAAAATCTCCTGGAACTGGATTTATAAAGAAAGTTGTTAATGGTTTGATAGAAATTGACAAACAGAGGGGTTGGAAAACTCTTTCAAAGTATAAAGATATCTTAGGAATAAAATTCGACGCAATTTTAGATATAGAAGAATATTCGAAATCAGTTAATTCTGAAGATGTTGCTAAGGTTGTAGATGGAGAACATATATTAAACTTCGGGAGGAAAGCTAACGGACATACAGTTATAGATAGTATAAAAGCGATTCTATCACTAAATTCTTACGATTTCTATAGACTTTACGGACTAACTAGCGAAAGAATCTTAGCTTTCACGAAAGTTTCATCTGGAAGGTCTCCATTGGTGGCTGTTAGAGTTGCAAATCTAAAACCATCTGTTATAATTCTTCACGGTTTAGATGGAGAAGTTGATGAAATTGCGGTAAAGATCGCTGAAATCGAAAAGATAGATCTAATAGTTTCAACACAACCTCTTCAAAATTTTATAATTAATCTCAGAAAACTGGGAAATTTAGACTTTCAAAGAGTTTAGAGATGCTCTGAAACCGTAATTTAGAGAATAGAGATGTGAAAAAGGAGGTGGATAGATGATTGGTATAGTATCGTATGGTACATATATTCCAAAGTATAGAATAAAAGTTGAAGAGATTGCCAAAATCTGGGGAGAGGATGCTGAGAGTATAAAGAGAGGATTAAATGTTTATGAGAAGAGTGTTCCAGACATAGATGAAGATACAGCAACTATTTCAGTTGAAGCAGCTAGAGAGGCTCTGAAAAGATGTGATATATGTAAAGATGATATAGGAGCTGTTTTTGTAGGCTCCGAGAGTCATCCTTATGCTGTAAAACCAACAGCCACAATTGTCGGAGATGCGCTAAATTTGAACGGTTTTTTTTACGCAGCAGATCTTGAATTTGCGTGTAAAGCTGGTACAGCAGGAATTCAGAATTGTATAGCTCTTGTTAAATCTGGAATGATAAGATATGGACTTGCTATAGGTTCAGATACTAGTCAAGGAGCTCCTGGTGATCCTTTAGAGTATTCAGCATCTGCCGGTGGATCAGCATTTATAATAGGAGAGAATAATGTTATCGCTGAAGTTAAAGATACTTTAAGCTTCACAACAGACACTCCAGATTTTTGGAGGAGAGAAGGGCAACGATATCCAAGTCATGGAGGAAGATTTACTGGAGAGCCAGCATATTTCAGACATGTCCTAACTGCAGCTAAAACGATAATGCAAAGAAATTGTTTAAAAGCTGATGACTTTACTTATGCTGTATTTCATATGCCCAATGGTAAGTTTCCTGTTAGAGTTGCTAATCAATTAGGTTTTAAAAAAGAGCAAATAGAATTAGGCCTGGTTGTGAGATACATAGGAAATACATATTCTGCCTCGTCACTTATAGGGTTTTCAGCAGTTCTTGATTATGCAAAGCCAGAGGATAGAATCTTGCTTACATCATTTGGAAGTGGAGCTGGAAGTGATGCATTTATCTTTGAAGTAACTGATGAGATACATTCGATTGAGAGGAATCCAAAAGTTTGGGATAAGATTAAAAATTGCGTATACATTGACTACGGAATTTATGCAAAGTTCAGAGGGAAAATAAAAATGAGGTGAGCTAATGCGAGTAGCTATTGTTGGAGTTGGACAAACTAAATTTGGTGAGTTATGGGATAAGGGTTTTAGAGATATCGTTATAGAGGCTGGAATAGAAGCATTAGAAGATGCAAATTTAAGTGGAGATGAAATAGAAGCATTATATATCGGAAATATGAGCGGAGGGAGATATTTAGGGCAAGAGCATATATCTGCGTTGATTGCAGACTATTCTGGTTTAACAGAGTTGCACATACCGTCTGTAAGGGTTGAAACGGGAGATGCAAGTGGTGGTTCAGCTTTAAGAGAGGCTTATCTTGCGGTATTATCAGGAATGTATGATGTTGTAATAGCTGCTGGTGCTGAAAAGGTCACCGATGTTGGTCCAGAGCTTGCGATGGATATAATGGCATCGACAGCAGATAGAGAATGGGAAGGATTTGTAGGAGCGACGTTGCCAGCTCTCTATGCTTTAATAGCTAAGATGCATATGGAGAGATATTCAACAAGGGAAGAAGATCTGGCTATGGTTGCAGTTAAGAATCACAAAAATGCTATTAATAATCCCAAAGCTCAGTTTAGGAGAGAGATTAGTATAGATACTGTAATGAATTCTCCATACATTGCTGAACCTTTGAAAGTTTTTGACTGCGCCCCGATTAGCGATGGAGCGAGTGTTGTAATACTTGCAAGTGAAGAAATGGCGAGAAAGCTTACAGATACTCCAGTATATATCGATTCGATCGTTCAAGCTAGTGATTATGTAGCATTACAGAGTAGAGAGGATATAACAACGATGAAAAGTGTGGTTTATTCAGCCAGAAAAGCGTATAAGTTATCAAGAATTAGCCCCAATGATGTGGATGTTGCTGAAGTTCATGATTCATTCACAATTGCTGAAATTATGGCTTATGAAGATTTAGGTTTCTGTAAAAAAGGAGAGGGAGCAAAGTTAATAAGAGAGGGAGAAACTGAAATAGGTGGAAGAATTCCAGTAAACCCATCTGGAGGATTAAAAGCTTGTGGACATGCTGTAGGCGCAACAGGAATAAGACAAGCTGTAGAAATAACTTTACAACTTAGAGGAGATGCGGGAAAAAGACAGGTCGATGCTGAAATAGGATTAGCATTAAATATTGGCGGAACTGGCGGAACCGCTGTTGTGACCATCTTTAGAAGATGATAAGGAGATGATAAAATGCTCCCGAGATTTTGGAGAAAGATAAAGTATAGATACAACCTTATCGGTTCAAAATGTAAGAACTGTGAGACGTTGTATTATCCTCCAAGGAATATTTGCCCGAAGTGTAGGAGAAGAGGAGAGATGGAAGAGTTAGAACTTTGGGATGAGGGAAGAGTTATAAGTTACACGATTGTTCATGAAACTTCAGATGATTTTAAACTGAATGTCCCATATATTATCGCACTGATCAAACTTGAGAACGGAGTGATCATAACGAGCCAAGTTGTATGCAATCCAAGTGAGATAAAAATTGGAATGAAAGTTAAGCCTGTTTTCAGAAAATATGGAGAGGATGGAGAAGATGGAGTTATATACTATGGAACAAAATTTGTTCCAGCCGATTAAAAAGAGATAAGAGATACAAGATAAAAGAAGAGGTAAAAATAAAATTAATTTTTAAAATACTAAAAATACTAACTCTTACTCTTAAACTTTCTATATACAAAGCTCTTCAACTTTAACGGATCTGAGAAGTAAAATATACTTCCCTTACCAGCTTCCTTGACCATCTTATTGCATAGCTCGATAAATCTTGCATTCTTGCCTAACATCAGTATGTTCAGATAAGCATCAACCTCTCTAAGTTTTCTCGCTTCAACTAAGGCATATCTCCAAGGATTTAAATATTGGTTAAAACTAGAAGTTGGCTCACCATCAGTAATTAAAAAAATTACACCCCTGCCATCTTTCCCTCTAAGTTCTTTCCGAGCCATTCTTAAAGCTAAGCCAATGTCAGTCTTTCCTTTTGTGTCAAGATTTGGGAGTTCTCCTTCTTTAATCTTCCTAGTTTTATGATTAAATGCGATTGTAACTAAATCATCAAGACTACTTTTTCTTATAGCTTTTTTCAAGGCAATAGCTGATTCAATAGCACCTATTATCTTCTTCCCTCTCATAGAATCGCTGACATCAACTAACATAACATAATTTCTTTTTCCACTCACTTTTGGCTTTCTTGAAATTATATCATTAACATCTATCTCAAAATTCTTTTTCGCCGTTTTTATGAGGGTTTCTTGAATATCTATCATATCAAAAGTGTGTAGCATTTCATCGTATTCAACTATCTCATATCCTGGGAATGGAGATAAACCAGAAATTTCATCTTCATGCTCTCCAAATCCCTTTTCCTCCATATCCTCAACAGCTAATGAAAGAACTTTTTCTCCTATTATCCCCTCAGCAATTGAATTAAAAATTATCTTTTTTCGATAAATGTCTTTAACAACTCCTTCTACATATCCCATCTCGATAAGATCTCTCAAAATCTCTTCGTAAAAGAAGTCAACTAGTTCACTAACACTTATGCTATCTATACTTATCTCACCATCATATATCCTTTTCTTTAACTCTCTCCAAGCCTTCTCTTTTGCTTTCTTATAAGAATCTACTTTTTCCAGCCAGAGAGATTCTGAATAGTTGTAATTTTTTAACATATCATTAAAAATCGATGAATATATCTCAAAATTCTCTAAGAATTCTTCATCATCCAATACATTTTTTATGAACTCTTGTAAGTTGAACATCCCAGAATCATAATGATACGGATTAAAAATTGAATAGAGAAGCTCCGACATGAGTTTATCATTAAATGGCTCTTCTTGACAAGCTTTACATTCAGGCTTTAAACTCATAAACACCATCTCCGACTTTATCTATAAGTTCAGTGCATCTCCATATAGCTTCGAGAATTATTTCAATTGCCGAAATAATTTCATTCTCATTTTTACTAATTTTTACAGCCTTATCCCATATATTTCGAAACTCCTCTAGATTATCTGAATGCACATCTATTCTTTCAGATTCATTGATATCCTTCATTATTGATGTAAATTCTTCAGATTGAATTTGCGAGTAAATCTCTCCGCAAGTTCTATTAATAGCCTCTTCGACCAGTTTTTCTATAATCTCGTCTTTACTTATCCCATCTTCATAATCTAACTCCATCCTACTTCTTAAACCTAACTTTATTACTTCATACCTCTCTCCATAGTCAGAAAGCATAACCACTTCCCTTCCTTTTCTGGTTGCAGAAGCTCTAACGTGATCAAATAACTTTATAGTAGCCCTACAACTAGGTTCAACCTCGATATGAGAAGCATACCTACATCTATCTTTCATTCTAGCAAATCTCACCGTTCTTGCGAGTATCTTTAAATGCCATTCTGGTAATATAGCTCCATAACGGAGAGACATATTCTTTAAACCTATTTGAATCTCCTCCTCAAGAGTTTCTGGAGGTCCGATAGGAATAGCCTCCATTCTATCCATGAGTGGTTCTTTAATATCAGAAGTTCCCCTGTAGTTAGCAGGATTTGTTGATGCAATAAAAATGGAGTCTATTCTCAACGGAAGTATATCTCCTTCTGGCGTTGTAATCTGTTTCTCCTCAATAAGTTCATGAAGCATAGTTTGAAGGGCTGATGGAATAGCTCCCAACTCGTCGAAATAAGCTATACCTCTATTAGCTTTTAATACTCTCCCGGGAGTAAATACCTCTGGATGGTCTAAATCGTATCCCTCTCTTATCTTTTGTATACTTATTCCACCTATAAGCTGTCTGGTAGTCATCATCGGATCTCCTGGGATTCTAACCCATTTTCTTGGAATCCATACAAGTTCAACAGAATTGCTTTCTAACACTTTCTTTTTACATGAAAAACATGTCGGATGTGTTGGGTTGTCGTGAATCTTACAACCCTTTATTGCTAAAATTTTCTCAGGAAGTAATTTTAGTATAGACTTAGAGAACGTGGTCTTTCCATATCCTTTCTTACCGACAAAAAGTATATTAGAACCACTCAAAAGAGCATTTTTAACCATCTCTTTTTCTAAAGACTTTCCAATAATCTCAAAGAATGGGTCTTCAGATTTCTTCTCAAATTCCAGTATTCTCTCTCTAACGTAGTCAATGATGCTTTTTGAATGGTAGTAGATATATTCATCAGACCATAAATCCACCTCTTCTCCATTGAGTATATACTCAGGCGAATTTGAAGGCTTTACCACTACCTCCTCAAATATGTAGTCCATTGTAATATTCTTGCAATTAAATTATTTTTTATTTTTGGCTGAACATCATGTAAGTGTAATCTTAATAAATTTTATTTAATAATAATAATTATTTTAATAAGTCATTTATAGTCATTTCCATCGTTTGCTCTTAGCCGTCGAGCTAAACCCAATTATTTTAAAACTTTAAATAAAAATTTACATTATTTGATGAAATAAGCGATGATAGACGATGACATCATGAAGTTAAAAATTGGAGAACGAAATTATCTTTCGATTAATGCATCATCCTCACTCAACCCGATCCATTTTACTTTATAACCAAAAAACTCCAGTATGTCGTATCCTAAGTTATATTTCTGTAGAATTGGTAAAACTTCTGAGAGTTTATGTGGTTTAATCTCCTCTATCTCCTTTTTAATTTTATTAAATGTCTCTTCTTTGATTGCATAGTTACAAGCTATTATATATCCATTAGGTAAGTTATTCATAATCTTCTCCAGTGGAATGTTAAGCTCATTTGAAAGTTTTCTGAGATTGATAACATCCTCAAACCTTATATCATTTATATCTCCTTTGAGAAATTCGTTAATTTTTTTGATTATTTCATTATAAGGCAAGGTTTTAGAGAATAGAATGACGTTATCTAAATCTACGATTTTATCACCATAATCTTCTCTAATTATAACTATAAGCGGAATATTCACATCTTTAATCTTTCTAATTTTCTTTTTTATATATTCTGATGTCCAAAAGCCAACTATCTCAACATAAACTTTTTTATTTTTTCTTTTTATTAAAAAATCTGGAATAAAAGCATATTTTCCAGCCTTTATTAAACCTGGTTCTCTTATTATCTCAATTTCTGGTTTTATAGCTTTAATTTTTCTTGCAAACCTCTCTTCTAATGATGAATCATAATCAATTCTCTCTTCATATTTTGGCAAGAGATGTTTATAAGCATCATCAATCTCTAATTTGTATATACGATTATCATCTATTATCTCAGCCCTGATCCACCATTTCTCAGCTTTTATAATTGAAGGTATCAATTTAGCCATTGCAGTTCCGTATTTTCTGGTCATTTTTAGAATCGAAGCGGTTCCAGTTATCTCTGCCAGAATTTTTGATTCCCCATTCTTTTCTTCTTCATACAATTCATACATCAATCCAAGCCATTTTATCTTACGAAAAACCTCTTTATGATTTGAAGAGATCCAAAAAGTAAGTCTTAATGCATTAAACAGAGTTGTTTGAAGAAGAGAAAGGTTATATAACTTGATTAATTCATCTGGAGTGACTTGCTTAACATTGCTCAGAATTAGTTCCTCCTCTCTATCAGCAAACATAACCTTCTCTATTTCCTCTACCGTGGAGTTGAAGTATTTTGCTGCTTGCTCCATTACATTTCTCCTCTCTTCTTTTGATGTAACATACCCTCTTTCAAAGAGAAACATCCTAACCTCAACCGGGCTAAGTTGTGAATTGCTGAATATACAAGTTTTATTGCAAAGATTTTCCATAACCTTTGCAAATCCTCGCACCTTTTTGTAGTTATGCGCATTTTCAAGAGATTTAATTGCTGATAAAATCAGTCCGTATTTTTTACCTTCTCCAGCTTTAAATATTTTGATTATTTTCTCAGCCAACTTATAATCACTCTTATCGGCAAATTTTGGCAATATTCTCCCTTTTAATTTTCTGACTTCAAGTAGATCTTTTGGAAGCATTCAATCTCCTCCTTTTTGATGTCTTTATTTCACTAGTCTCTCTTGAGATAAGCTCATATAGGATTGCTTTTTCTTTCCCTTTAGCAGGTCTGAGAAGTCTTCCTAAGCGTTGCACGAACTCTCTTGTACTCCCACTCCCACTTACAATTATTCCAACATTAGCATCTGGAACGTCAATACCTTCATCCAGAACTTGACTACTAACTATCGCTTTAAACTTACCATTTTTAAATCCGTTGAGGATTGCTTGACGTTCATTCTTCGGTGTTTTGTATGTTATAGCCGGGATTAAGAACACTCTTGAAATAGTGTAAACCAGATCGTTATACTTTGTAAAAATTATTATTTTATCATCCCTATGTTTTTCAAGCAAATTCTTTAAAAGTTTTATCTTGTTCTTTGAGTTGAATGCTATCTTTCTAGCCTCATCCCAGGCTTTTAAAGCTTCATAAGCTTCAGCATCATATCCTGTTGCTATCACGATTTTGTGAAAATCTTCAATACTTTTGAAAGTTATCTTCTTCTTCCTTACATATTCTTTAAATAGCTTAGCTTTCTCCTCATATCTTCTTCTCTCATCATCTGTTAGCGGTATATAGATCCTCTTTATAACATATTTTGATAAATGTTTCCCAGCTAAATCATTTGGTTTTAATTCAAATATCTTACCACCAACTAACTCCGGGAGTAATGAGTGCTTTCCATCCTCTCTTTCGAATGTAGCTGTTAATCCCAATCTATACAAAGCTGCATTCATTTCTGCGATTTGTCTATAAGCTTCAGATGGTAGATGATGCACTTCATCAAAGATTAGGAGTAGAAATTTATTACCCAACAACTCAGCATTTGTGTAGGCTGAGTCGTATGTTGATACAGTTATCGGTTTAAGCTCTTTCTTCCTTCCAGAGAATTCTCCGATCCATTCCTTTCCCAATATAGACAACTTGTCCCTCCATTGATCTAAGAGATCAAGTGTTGGAACCACAATAAGTGTTGGAACTGACAAACTCTTTATTATCTCAAGTGCAACGTAAGTTTTACCAGCCCCAGTTGGTAAAACGATGCATCCTCTTTTATCAATCATCCAATTTTCAACAGCTTGTTGTTGGTAATCCCTTAGTTCTATATCAGCCTCAAAAAATGGTGTTGGAATTAGATCCAAAACTTCATCGATATAGTTAATTTTAGATGACTCAAGATACTCCATTATATCCCTATACTTGTATGCCATTGCTCTATAGCAGTTTGAACGTGAGTCATATCTTGCAAATGGGATGTGAATGTCCCCTTCAATTTTTATCGTTCCTTTTTCATAGTTAAGTTTGGCATACATTTTTATTTACTCTTATTTATGACACTTTATATTTTAGTTTTCCTGATATAATTTTCTGATATAGTATAAATTAAATTTAATAATTTTATATACAAAAAAATTATTTTTATTTATAATACTAAATCATTTACTAATATTGATTAATTATTGTAGTAAATATTACATTTATTTATTAATTATTTTATTAATTATTACTAACAAATCAGTTAAATTATCTGAAATATATAATATAAATATATAATAT
>WAJX01000218.1 GCA_015523665.1 Ferroglobus sp. | reverse complement strand
ATAGAAAAGATTAATATTATAGTTTGGAAAGAGAGCTATTAAAATAAATTTAATTTTAATTCCTAAGATAAAGATTGAGATTGTTACAATTGATGAACTTGTTATTATTATATAAATTATTATATAAATAATATTAATTAAAGGCTAAAATTAAAAAGAACGAGATGGGAGTATTATATGTTGTATTATATTATTATATTTATTATGTTTATTTTATTTTATATTATTTGAGAGTGTGGTTGAAATCAGACTAAGGATAAAGGGGAAGTATATGTGACAATATGACACATCTAACAAATTAAATTTTAAATATATTTATGGTCAATCTTTTTTATGGGATTTCTTGGAACATATGCAAGTAATCTTTCTGATTTTAGTCTAATCTTGGAAATTCTTGTAACTATAGCTTTCCTTTCTGGATATAGATTTGCAAAAAAGAAGATTATAAGCAAACATTATAAAACTATGATCACAGCTTTCATCTTGGATATCTCTTTTATGGTTAGTTACATGGTTAAATCACTAATCGAGGGTAGAGCTAAATTTGGCGGTCCAGAAAATCTAAAGTTGTATATTTACTATCCTTTAGTTGTATTTCATTCGATAATCTCTATTGTAGTTTTAGCTTTGGTAGCTTATATGATCTATCATGGATTTAAAAATACTAAGCCTATAAACGGGAGAAAGATGTTCTCTGAGAAAGAGAAGCACCATAAAATAGGGAGGATGACAATTATTGTATGGATGTTGTCGTTTGTTTCTGGTATTGCAATTTATTTCATGCTCTATGTTATCTTTATTCCGGCTTAAATTTAATTTTATAAAATTTATATTTAAATTATCATAAATTTAATAATTTAATGATCTATAATGTATAGTTAAGTTAACTGCGTCTTTTCCATCTTATATTGAACCTAATTGATACACTTTTTGGTGTTGATGAAGTTCCAACTGCCTTATTAATCTTTTATACAAAATCACATTTTGACTTACATAATAAACCTAACTGATAAGAAAATTTAAAGCTCGATTTATTTTTACCACAACTCTTAAATTCATAGTCTATTGAGGTTTATTGACCTGTAAATAAGATATGTAAAAATATGTTGTAAAAGTAAAAGTTATTGAATCGATTATTAGCCGCCGTAGCTCAGCTGGAGGAGCGGGTGACTTGTAATCACCAGGTCGCGGGTTCAAATCCCGCCGGCGGCTTACACTCTTTAAATAAAAAAGTTAAATAAAAATAAATAAGGATGAAAATTAAGTTCATATTCTCATTATTTAATTATAGTATAATTTTATTTATATGTAACATAAAAAATTTTAGTTTAATTTAATTGATATGAACTTTATGAACTTGTGTAGTGTATTTAAATCACCTTATCTCCTATCTAATTTATACTATACCAAATCAAAACAAAAAACATGGAGATATAGGGCCCGGACCGGGATTCGAACCCGGCTCCTGGGATCCACAGTCCCAGAGGATAACCACTACCCCACCCGGGCCATAAACTTTTAATTTCTGAATATCCTAAAGTATATTTAAAGTTTTATCATCGTTTTATGAGTTCATAAAATAATTAAGAATTTCAAAACCATTTTATAACTTCCATCTAACTAATAATCATGATTGCAAGTGTCTACATTGAACTAAAAGAGGGAGTTACAGACCCAGAAGGAGAGGCAACAAAAAAGGCTCTCCATTTACTTGGATTTAAAAATGTTAAAAAGGTCTCCAGTATTAAAGTTTTCAGAATTGAGATAGATTCAGTGAGTAGGGATGAAGCTGAAAAAGAAGTTATAGAGATGTGTGAAAAACTTTTGGCAAATCCTGTTATTCATAATTATAGAATAGAATGGGTTGATTAGGATGTCTGTATATAAAAGAGCTAACACACCATTTGAGCTTTATGAGATCGACATATTAAATGCTGATGATGAAACATTAAAGAGAATCAGTGAAGAATTAGGTTTAAATCTTAGCATAAATGAGATGAAAATTATCCAAGATTATTTTAAAAAGAAAGGTAGAAATCCTTATGATATAGAATTGCAAGCCTTAGGACAGGCTTGGAGTGAACATTGCTGTTATAAGAGTTCAAAATATTATTTAAAACAACATCTTTTTGGCATTAACTCCGATTATGTTATATCTACGAAAGATGATGCAGGGGTTGTTGAGTTCGATGATGAATATGCATACGTTGTTGCTCTAGAATCTCATAATCACCCTTCAGCGATTGAACCTTATGGTGGAGCTGCAACTGGAATAGGAGGGATTTTGAGAGATGTTTTATGTATGGGAGCTCAACCAATTGCATTAATAGATCCATTATTTTTTGGCAACTTGGATATAGAGCATTCTACTTTACCAAAAGGTGTTAAACATCCAGTTTACCTTCTCAGTGGAGTTGTTGCAGGAATAAGAGATTATGGAAATAGAGTTGGCATACCGACAGTTGCTGGAATGGTTTTCTTTGATGAGAGCTATTTAACAAACTGTCTTGTGAATGTAGGATGTGTGGGGATCGTAAAAAAGGAAAAAGTAATTCCGAGTAAGGCTGGAGGAGAGGGAGATATATTCATCTTAGCTGGTGGTGCAACGGGAAGAGATGGAATTCATGGAGTTACATTTGCTTCGGCAGAGTTAAGTGAGAAGAGTGAGGAGGAGAGAAGTGCAGTTCAGCTTGGGAATCCGATAATGAAAGAACCACTAATTCATGCCTGTCTTGAAATAGTGGAGAGTGGTTTACTCACAGGAATGAAAGATCTTGGAGGTGGTGGATTAAGTTGTGCTGTTGGAGAAATGGCTTTTTCAGCTGGATATGGGGCGGAGATATGGTTAGAAAAGGTTCATTTGAAAGAGAGAAACATGAAACCTTGGGAGATATGGGTGAGTGAAAGTCAAGAAAGGATGCTCTTAACTGTGAAACCTAAAGATGTTGATGATGTATTGTATATATTTAAGAAATGGGACGTTCCAGCGAGAGTAATTGGGGTTGTCAAAGGAGATAAGATATTGAGAGTTTATTACAAAGGTTATCTTATATATGAGATGGACATAGAGTTCGTTACATCTGGAGTCGAGTATTGTCGTGTTTATAAAAAGCCTGAGACTGTTGAAAGAGAAGAGATAAGAGATATTGGAAATTATAAAAAGATTTTATTAAAAATGCTCTCACACCCCAATATTGCAAGTAAGGAATGGATTATAAGACAATACGATCATGAAGTTAGGGCATCGACTGTATTAAAACCTCTCCAAGGTAGAATTGGTAGAGAAGGACATGGAGATTCAGCCGTAGTAAAACCGGTAGATGATTCGTGGAAAGGAATAGCTATAACTGCTGACGTAAATCCTTGGATGACTAAAATAGATCCTTTTTGGGGATCAGCTTCAGCATTCGATGAGATGGTGAGAAATCTTGTTGCTGTTAATAGCATACCTCATAGCTTTGCGGACTGTCTTAATTTTGGTAATCCTGAAAAACCAGAGAGGATGTGGGAATTTGTTGAGAGTGTAAGGGCTATTGGCTGGATGGCTAAGAACTATCCTTTACCATGCGTTAGCGGAAATGTGAGTTTTTATAATGAGTCCCCTTATGGAAGTGTTGCCCCGACACCAACACTAATGGGAATAGGAATTGTTGAGGATATAAGAAGAGTTATAACGATGTATTTTAAGAAAAGAGGGAGTGCAATAGTTGTAATAGGAGAAACTAACCATGAATTTGGAGGTAGTCTTTATTCGGTAATAACTGGTTTGAAAAGCTCGAATGTTCCAAAAACTAATCCTGAGAAATTAAAAAATTATGCAAGTAATTTACTCGATGCATTTAAGAGATTCAAAATCTATTCATGTCATGATATATCTGAAGGAGGTTTAGCTGTTGCTCTTGCTGAAATGGCAATATCTTCAAATATAGGATTTGATGTAAATTTAAGCTTTGTTGAGTTATTTTCAGAGTCAAATACGAGATGGGTGGTTGAAGTTAGCAAAAGAGATGCAAATAAGCTCGTAGAGTTCTTTACTGATAACAGTTTAAAAGCGAAAGTAATTGGCTTTACAGATAGTGAATTAAACTATGGAAGCTTCTCAATTACAATAGATGAAGCTGAAAAATCGTTTAAGACTGGACTTTCGAAATATTTAGGGTGAAAAGATGGAGAAGGATGAAATTAGAATTGCGGTGATGAGAATTGAGGGGACAAATTGTGAAGATGAAAGTGTAAAGGCTTTTAAAGCTCTTGGGGTTTATGCTGAGACTGTCCATCTCAAACAATTCTATAGCGACTTCATTAAAGAAGAAGAGATGAGAACGATATGGGATTATTCATGTATAGTTTTTCCAGGAGGTTTTTCAGCTGGAGATTACGTAAGAGCGGGAGTAATATTTTCAGCTAGACTTAAGAGCGTTTTAAGAAAAGATCTCGAAGAATTTATAAAAGAAGGCTATCCAGTTCTGGGTATCTGTAATGGGTTTCAAATTTTAGTTGAGCTTGGTGCATTACCAGGGTTTGACGAAGACAGACCAATAGCTGATAAACCAGAAATGGCTCTTTCAATAAACGATTCAAATAGGTTTGAGTGTAGACCAACTTTTTTAAAGCATGAAAATAAGGGTAAATGTATTTTTACTAGGAGACTTAAGAGAGAGATAGTAGTTTTTCCTGTAGCTCACGCTGAGGGGAAGGTTACATTTCCTATGGGGAGAGAAGAGGAGTATTTAAATACGCTTAAGGAGAATGATCAAATAGTCTTTAGATATGTTGATAAAGATGGGAATTATGCCGGTTATCCTTGGAATCCTAATGGGAGCTATTATAACATAGCGGGAATTTGTAATGTTAAAGGGAACGTTTTTGGATTAATGCCACATCCAGAAAGGGCTATCTGGAAATGGCAATTATATTCGGATATAGATTTATTAGTGGAAAACGATTTTTGGGAGTTAGAGGGGAATAATGAAGCGGATGGATTAGCTATTTTTAGGAGTATAGTGGAATATTTATTAAAATTTTAGGCTTAAATAAAATAATTAAAAATTTAAAATTTTTAATATAAAATTAACATAAAATTAAATAAATTATATATTTATTTCATTTTTGAGATAAATTCATCGACTGGAATAGCAGACATTGTAATCGTTCTAACCGTCCCTCTACTGGCCATTTCTACCATCGCTTTGACAACATCAAGATTGCTCTCAGCTTCAACGATATTAACAAAATCATACTCTCCAAGGACTATATACTGATCTAAAACTTTCACTCCCATCCTTTCTAACTCTTCATTTACTTCTTTTATTCTTTCTGGCCTCTCTTTTAGTGTTTTTGCTCCTTCATCGGTTAGTCTTGAGAGTATTACATATCTCATCCTATCACCATAATTATTTATCGTTAAGGATGTTTATTTAACTTTTCCCTAACCTCTCCCCTAAGTCGATCTCTAATTCTCGATTATCTAAGAGTTTCTTGAATCTCAATGCATCTTCGCACATGTAGATATTATTAAAAAGAATATAGCTATCCTTTTCACATTTTTTACGTAAAAATTTTAGTTCATCATCACTATATTTATGCTTATACATTTTTGTATGTCCGTGAAGTCTGAAGTATGATATATCTCCATAGAGTTGAGCAGAAACGAATGGATCAACGACATGGATTATGTTTAACTCACTGCACAAACTTTTTATCGTATCAGGACTCCACCCTCTAGGCTCCCAGGCGAAAATAAACTCTCTCTCAAGTGAAGAGAAAAATTCTTTCATATTTCTAATATTTTCCTCAGACTCTCTAAACGACTTAGGAGTTTGAAAGAGAATAACTTTAGCTTTAAGTATTTTTGCTATCTCTCTTGTTTTCTCCCAAGCATCAAATACTTCTTTAATAGGTTGAAAGAAACCTGCTTTCTTAACATCTATCTTCGCTTTTTTGAAAGTGGGACTTGTTAAAGGATGAGTTATCACCTGCCAAGCTTTTATGGAAAATTCAAAATCATTTGGAGCTTCTCTTCTCCATTTCTTTGCTGTATTGGGCTTTGGAGGATTATAAAACGTTCTTTGAATCTCAACCAATTTAAAGTCGGAAAAGTAATCTTTCATACTCTTACAAAATCCGCAACAACCAACCTTAATCTCTACCATATAACTCTCTCCTCCTAGCTTCGAGAAGTTCTTCAACTCTCTTAGCAAATTTTGCAGCAGATATAACATCAACTCCGTGATCTATTCCAAAATTGATAACATCGGACATTCTCTTCTTCCATTCTAAATCTCTTGTTAGATGGTGATCTAAAATTAATTTCTTAACTGAACTCTTTTCAATCAGAGTTATCAAATTTCTTATTGACCTTTCTAAGTTCTTGAAGGAATATTTATATCCAAGCATATATGTCATCGCACCATCAACAAATACTATCTCAGCATCAAATTCTATAAGCCACTTAAGCTGTTCATCAAGGGCTACTCCTTCAACATCGCTTGAAAAGGCGAATTTTTCTTTTCCATCATCTATGCAGACTTCAAGTACAAAACCCAGTTTTGAATCAGTTCCGTGAGGGACAGGAGATGAAAAAGTTATGAGAGTATTATCAAACTCAAAACTTCTCGAATCTGCGATTTTAACTTCTACGATATCTTTTATCTGATTTATAAAATATGCACTTCTTCTTCTTTGACTTAAATTTATATTTTTTTTGGGATCTTTTAGCAGGAATGTCTTATCTTTCCAGAAATCCACTTCATTCGGGTTGTGATGGTCGTAATGGTAATGTGTGATGATGATAACATCTGATTCTATTCCTTTCTCCTTTATTTTCTCCCAAAGTTCTTTCTTTCTTTCAATCTCAATTTTATGCGGTGGTAGACCGTATCTCTTAGGACCGAGAGCGACACTTGGGTCTATGATTATATTAATATCGGTCTCAACAAATGTAGCCATACTTCTTGCTCCAAAGGAATCAAAAGCTAATGGGATTACCTTCATATATTAAAACAATAACCACCTTAAAAATTAAATTCTTCGATGTAATGGGAGTACAATGAGTATGATTGATACTAGAGCTTTCTTGATCATTGGTAATAAGGCTGTAACTTCTCCATTTAAACTTAACAACCTCCCAGGAGCAGGGAGAGTTGATATTCTTTGTAGGTGTATATCCTCAGCTCTCTTTATCTCTCATAATATAAGAAGGGATGTTGAGGTTTATTTACTACTTCTCGGAGAACCTGACCCTCCTAAAGCTTTAAAGATTTGTGGAGCTAAATTGAGATATATGTCTCCAGATGAGAGGAATATCGCTGGATTGTTAAGAAAATCTCTTTCAGTTAAAGTTGATAAAGATTGGAAAGAAACCTCTCCAGGAATTTACATATCGAGAAAAGGTTTGGATGAGCTTTTAAAAGAATTTGAGGATTTCTCAATATACTACTTGCGGGAGGATGGGAGAGATATAAGAGAGATAGAATTCTATGGAAAGTGTTTGTTCATACTTGGAGATCATATGGGTGTTAAAAAGGAGATGGAGGAGAAAATATTGGGAGATGTTAAAGAGATAATTGGAATTCCAACTTTGAGTTTACAAGCAGAACATTGTATAACCATAGTAAATTATGAACTCGATAGAAAAATTATTTTATCCAAATAAGTTTATCGATTTCTAATGAATAGAGTTAATTCAGCTCTTTTGGCGATGATTGTTTTTATTATCTTATTGATTATCGGTTTAAGTTACAGTTTTGGTTTTATTTTTGTTATTAGGATAATAGTGGGATTGATCTATCTACTCGCTATTCTAATTTTTGGCTTACTTATAGCTGTTTTGCTTTATATAAAATCACCATATACTATTTTATCTTTTATTGGACTAATATTATCTGCCTATGCCCTGTATCAATGTTACACATGGAAAAATCCAGAACATATAGTATATGTAACTATAATCTTTATATTGGCGGTTATTGTTGGATTTTGGTATATAAGTGAACCAGAATTAAATATTTTTGAAAGATTGAGAAGTGCTGAAAGTTTAGAAAAAATGGGGAGATATAAAGCATCAGCGAGAAAATATGAAAAGGTTAAGGATTTTGATAAAGCGGCTGAGATGTATAAAAAAGCTGGGATGTTAGAGAGTGCAGCATGGTGTTACGAAAAAGCAGGTCTTTATGATAAAGCTGGAGAGGTCTATGAGAAGATTGCTGAGGAGAAGGGAGATAGCTATTATTGGAGAGAAGCATGTGAAGCTTGGAAAAAAGCTGGGAATTATGAAAGAGGAGCTAGAGCTTTAGAGAGATATGCTAAAGATGAACCATGGTATTGGGAAGATGTGGCTGAATTGTATGAGAGAGCGGGTAATTTTAAAGAGAGAAATAAAGCTCTTAGATCAGCTCTTGAATATTATCTCAAAGAAGCTGAAGAGGAGGGAATTTTCTGGGAAGATGTTGCAAAACTTTATGAAAAACTTGGGGAGAGTGATATGGCTAAAAAAGCTATGATTAAATTTATAGAGTATTGCAAAAGGGAAGCTGAACGAGATAAAAATTGGTTAAAGTATGTTGCTGAAGTTTATGAGAGGTTGGGTATGAAAGAAAAAGCTAAAAAAGCTATGGAGGAGTATGAAAGATGGAGAATAGATAAATAGGAGGATATATAGTTTATTGATTATGTTAGTTAATTTATTTATTTTTACTGTATTATTTTAATGAATGTATAATTT
>WAJX01000217.1 GCA_015523665.1 Ferroglobus sp. | reverse complement strand
TTATGATCTAAATAATAAAAAAATTAAAATTCCGAATAATTTTTCAATCGTTTTTAAATTCATTTATGTTGTGTTAATCCCTCTACTTTCGATAACAACAGCTATAATTTCGGCAGGAATACTTATAGATTCCCTTACAGAGGAGATTGAAAGTGGATCGTTAGAGGTTTTGTTATCTACACCACTAACTCCTCTTAATATCTTACTCGGTAAAATCACATCTTCAGCTACAATCTTCATATCTCTAAGCATTTTCTGGATTTTTATGCTTGAAATTAACGATATAGTAATCATGAATAAAATCATACTCCTCATTCTTATATTTTCAATATTTGCTCTTATGCTATCATTAGCTCTATTCTCATCAACTCATTTTATGGATAGGGAGAGATCTCAGCTCTTTTATTCTCTTATATCAGTCGGATTTGTCACTCTATCATTTTCCGATAAACTCATGCCTGCTGGATTGATTACGAGAGTTTCGTCAAATTCAGTTTTCTCATTTACAGAGGTTGCAACTTATGTTATTATTTCTACCATCTTATTGATAATATCCATACAAAATTCTTCTAAAAAGCTTCATTATTTAAGATATTAAGGTAGTCTAAGAACGATAATATTTAAAATCATTTAGTTATCTTATGAATCATTAATTAATATTATTAATATAATTATATATATAATATTATTATATTACACAATTTTTCTTGTTAATACCTTTTATTAAAAGTTCCATAAGGAGTTGCCCAACTTTCATCATCCCTATAGACGGCATCATCCAATATCATCTCACCTTCAATAACCGGTTTAGGCTCTTTAACTGCTTCTATTCTATATAATGTGGACTTATACCAATCATAATCGATTTTAAATCCAAGCTCTTTAACTATCGGAAGTTTATCCTGAAACCTAAAAAAGTTCTTTTCATCCTCTGGATATACATTAAATTTTCTCTTCATGTCTGTGATAACAAATCCCATCTCATGTATAATCTCCTGGATCTCATACCACTTTTTTCTCGAAGCTTCAAGGGTAGTTATGCCAAAATAACCAGAACAACCTTTCCCCTTTAAAGTGGAAACACCCCTCGAAAGAAAGAGCTTCAATCCAGGAATCGTTTCAACTGGATCTGTGATGAAAATGTCAAACTTTTTCCTATACCTCTCAGGAAAAGCTCTCTGAACATCATAAACTTCAGCTTTAATCGGGAGTGCCAATTTTGTGGCAATTTTGTTAATAAATTTTACCAACCTTTCATCTATATCCACAACTACAATTTTTTCCGGCATTCGGGTTAAAGCTGATGCAATACTGAAGAGGTCATCATCTCCTACAACAAAAATCTTAGAATTGAGAAGATCCCCTCTTTCATATACAAACTCAACTCTTCTAATCACTCCTTCAGGGCTGATATATCCCTGATCATATTTTTCTTCAGCCTCAGGCCTTTCTTTAGCAATCTCCTTGTATTTCTCAAGGATGTTAGAGAATATACCACTAATCCTTATACCACTTCCATCACAACACTCACAAGTTATCTCAAAAAATTGAGCTTTAATCTTATCAGCATACTCTTTTCCTTGCTTTGTCAATCTAACTTTCCCATTTTTAATCTCTATTATATCTTTATTTTCGAGTTCCTTTATAATTGAAAAGAATTCCGGTAGACTTGCATCTTGCAAATCAATAAGTTTATAAATTGAAATAGTCCCCCCAACTAATGCCTGAATAATCTGTTTCTCAATTCTATCCATCCTATTATCTCCTTTTATTTATTTTTGTTTAGATTAGCCTCTATCGATAACATAATGTTTGTAGTTTTTAGGATTAAACTTTTTGAGGAATAATTCAAATGCCTTACTAGTCTTTCTTGTATCCCCACATGTAAAGATATCTAAATTAACTAAGTTATATTCTGGCCAAGTATGAATTGAAATATGGCTTTCAGATATTAACACTATCCCCGTAACCCCATGAGGATTAAATTGCTTGTAATGAGAGCTCACTTTTGTTAAACCTGCCTCTAAGACTACACTCTCGACTATCTCTCTCACTGTCTTTTCGTTTGATATGAGTTCCTTTGAAACTCCATAAAGTTCCGCAATAATATGTTTCCCGACGATCATCGTCATCACCCAATTTTTTCATTTTTCTCACCACCTGAAACTAGATAAGTCATCGTTAAGAGTTACTTTAAGTCGGAAATTTCATTACATCTATTGATTTTTAAATCTTTCGCAGAATGTAGGGAGATTAAGACTCCATTTTTCAGATAGATCAGTAATTACTTTTCTTTTCTCGTTTGTTCAAGAATTTGCATGTCATTTTTGGCTAAATGTTGATACCACATGTTTTTTAAAAATAAAACAGATAAAAATTAATATTGGAATAAAAAATAATTACTATGATTTTTAAAGTTGAAATTGTTAATTTTTATAAAAAAATATATATTTTATTATTTTAAAATTTATTGTAATATTTTAAGTTTTGCTGAAGAGAAGTGGAAATGCGAATAGCTCCCTAAAATATTATCTACCAAAGCCCCATCATATCCGTCCTTTATTCCTTTACCATCTGTCTTAAAAGCAAACTTTACATCTTTATCAGCTATAGCGTAGCTATAGTGAAATTCATGCCCCCTTAACTTCCCTTCAAAGAATGGATTTTTATTTATCACCTCACACTTTACATATCCAAGAGCTTGGAGTTTATTCGTAAAAACTATATCCATATCGAGTAAGTTTGCCATCTTAATATCCCTTTTCCCAACATTTATCTTCCTACAAAGAAACATCATACCTCCACATTCTCCAAATACAAGTCTATCATAGCATCTTTTTCTAAATTTCTTTGCGAATTTTTCAAGCTCTGGATATAATTCCGGATACCCTCCACCAAAATAGTATAAATCACAATCCGGAAGCTCATTTTTTAAGGGAGAGAAGAATATCAACTTACCAAATTTACTTAACAATTTTATGTTGTCTTCATAATAAAATGCAAAAGCGTTATCCATTGGAATTCCAATTGTTCTTCTTTCATCAGCAACGATTTCATCAGCATCCAAATCAAAATAACTAGATT